>JBDHHL010000207.1:0-7594 GCA_039589375.1 Gemmatimonadota bacterium
AGAAGATCCGCGAAAAGGGCGGCGAGCTGCGGCTCTCCAACCTGAACGAGGATCTGCGTACGCTGTTCGAGCTGACCAAGCTGGACACCCTGTTCCACATCGCCGATTCCCGAGATCAGGCGCTCGAGAACTTCTAGCTGCCATGCCGGCGCGTGAGGAAGGCCGGCGGGCCGCGCTCGTCATCACCCAACAGCTCGAGCTGGCCAACGAGCTGACGGAGGCGATCGAGAGCGTCGGCCTGTGCGCCCGAGTCGTCTCGGCGCTCGATCACCTCGATGCTCACGCCGATGCGCGCCCCTCGATCGTCATCACCGACTTAGCGCTCCAGCCCGACGAAGGGCAGTGGGAGATGCTCGCCCAGCTGTTCCCGCGTTCGGTCCTTTGGGCGGTCTGCGGTCAAAACGTGGCCGAGGTACCCGCTGTCACCGCCGCATTCAAGCACGGCTGCCGCGACTGCCTCAGCCGGCCCATCACGCACGAGGATTTCAGCGAGAGGTTGTCCGCGCTGGGACGTTTGCCCGGCACCAGGCCGGGCGAGTTGGATCGCTACATGTCCAACGAGATCCGGCTCGAGCTGCCGAACGACGTATCGGTCATCGAGCACGTCGTGAAGCTGATGGCCGATCGCTGTCGAGAATACCGGAGCTACGGCCAAAAGGCGCTCGTGAACTTGCGGATAGCTGTCAGCGAAGGGCTGTCCAACGCGATCCTCAGCGGCAACCAGGGGGACCGCAGCAAGCGGGTCAAGGTGTGGGCGAGGGTGAATGCCTGGGCGGTCAAGGTCCAGGTCACAGATGAAGGCCCCGGCTTCGACCCGCAGGAGATTCCGGACCCGACCGCCTCCGACGCGCTGGAGTCGTCCGGCGGCCGCGGACTGTTCCTGCTCAAGCGGCTTGTCGACGACTTGACGTTCAACGAGACGGGCAACGCCCTGACCTTCACGCTCCGGAGCGATTGGGAAGGGCCGAAGGTCGACGAGCCCGAAGACTCACTGTCCGAGGCCGCGCAGCCGCTGGTCAACATCCTGGAACGGCTGCGCAAGAGCTCGGGCGCAGAACTGCACCTCTGGACCGAGAATCTGGACGGAGCGCTCGAGCACGTCGCGCCGGCCGGGCCGGATCCCCAGGAGGCAGTCGGCGAATTGCACTGGCTACAGACTCCCGGGATTCGCTACGCCATCGAAGTCCGGGGCGACGGGCAGGACGAGCGATGGGCCGATTTCGCCCGCGACCTGCTGGATGAATCTGTCGCCTACGAGATGCAGCTATCGGAGGGCCGCAGGGATCTGGCGGAACGGCAAGAGGAGATCGAGCTGCTGCACAGCATCACCGAGACGCTCGGCGCCGTCACGGAGCTGGAGGACGCCGCCAGTCAGATATTGAAGGGCGTCGTCCGGGTGACGGGCGCCGATCGCGCTTCGCTCTGGATCTACGACTCGCAGACCGACGAGCTGGCTCTCGCCGCCTCCGAGGGGCCGGCCCGTGTCACCGTCGGTCGCGTGCCCGTTTCGTCGAGCTCGTCGGTCTCGGCACTGGCTTTTCGCGAGAATCGTACCGTGCGGCTGGATGAGACTCGCGACTTGCCCGATGGACTGAGCGAGCGTCTGGGAGCCAAGCCCGATCCGTGGGTGTCCGTGCCCGTCAGCTACACCAGCCCGACGGGCGCCAGCCGTACCGTCGGCGTCCTCAACCTGATCGGCCGTAGCTCGGGCGCTGTCGTTTCCCACGTCGGCGAAACGCGACTGCTGATGACGCTGGCCAGACAGATCGGTAGCGCAATCGAGAACCTCAGGTTGTTCGAGGAGATCCTGGCCCGCGAGCGTCTCATCGGCGAGCTGGAGCTGGCTCACGACCTACAGATGAAGCTGTTGCCGGACCTGGGCGAGTTTGTGGAGGTCGCCGACGTGGCGGCGCGCTGCGTTCCGGCACGCCCTGTCGGCGGCGACTTCTACCAGCTGTTCAAGCTGACCGATGGGAAGATCGGCGCGATGCTGGGCGACGTGACTTCGCACGGCTTCGGCGCCTCGCTGATCATGGCCCTCTCGATGAGCGTTACCGGCATCTACGCTCATGAAGCGGCCACTCCCGGCGACCTGCTGAGGGCGATCCACCGCGCGCTGATCCAGAAGCTCGAGAGCACCGAGATGTTCATGACCGTCTTCTACGGCGTGATCGACCCGGTGCGGGAGAGGCTCGCGTACGCCAACGCCGGGCACGCGCACGCGTTCCGACTGCATCGTGACAAACGGCCGGAGCGGCTGCTCGCCACCAGCCCGCCGCTGGGCATCGCCGAAATCGGCTCGTACGGCGAAGCGCTCATCCCCTGGGAGGCCGGCGACATGCTCTGCCTGTTCACCGATGGCCTGACGAATCCGGCGCTGCGCACGACCGAGGCGACGGTGATGCAGGCCGTGGTGCAGCACAGAGAACGCTCCGCAGAGGAGATCGTGGAAGCGATGTTCGAGGCGCGCGGCCGGCACGGTGGGGAGGCGCCCGACGACCAGACGGCCTTCGTCCTGAGGGCGTGAGCGCACCCGTGGACGGTGCTCTTGGGCCTCGAGCGAAGAAAGCGCTGAGCCAGCATTTCCTGATCGATCCCAACCTACAGAAGAAGATCGTCGAAGGCATCGAACCGGAAGGATCCGACCGCGTACTCGAGATCGGACCGGGGACCGGCGCACTGACGAGTCATCTCATCGGGCGGGTCGGACACCTGACGTTGATAGAGCTCGATGACGACCTGGCGGCACGGTTGCGCGAACTGCACGCCGGCCGCGACGACGTCGAGGTCGTGCACGGCAATGCGCTCAAGCTGTCGATCGCAGAATTGGGCGGCTCCGAGCCCTACAAGGTCATCGGTAACATCCCGTACGCCATCACGACCCCGTTGGTCTTCCACATCCTCGCGGCCCGACCACGGCCGCGGGTGATCGTGCTCATGGTGCAGAAGGAAGTAGCGGACCGCATGGCGGCCGCACCGGGCAACAAGGACTACGGGGCGCTGACGGTTGGAGTCCAGCTAGTGGCACAGGTAGAGCCGCTATTCAAGGTGTCGCGTCACGTATTCCGGCCGCGGCCGGCTGTGGATTCCGTGGTGATTCGCCTGACGCCGTTGGCGCCGCCGCCGTTGAGCGCCGACGAGGAGGAGGAGGTCCGTGACCTGACCCGTGCCGCGTTCAGCCGCCGTCGCAAACAACTGCAGAAGGTGCTGCGCCAGGCGCCCGAGTACGGGCTGTCCAACGAAGAGGCGGGAAAGTTGCTGCGGTCGCTGGGCATCGAGCCGGCAAAGCGGCCCGATGCCCTCGCCGTCGGCGACTACGTCCGCCTGGCGACCGCGCTGCGAGAGCGGAACTGAACCATCACGCTCAGGCGGTTGCGAGCGACCGCTCGACTCTCCGTGACCAGAAGCGGAGCACGTACCAGCAGAACGCGGAGACGACCAGTACCCCCAGGCCGAGCATCGTCGACGTGAACGAAGTGAAGAACCCGTAGGCCGTGACGCTCGGCGAGAACTGGCCCGCCTGACCGATTGCTCTCATCGCGTTGTAGATGCCATAGCACTGACCGAGGAATCCCAGCACGGCAGCGAACGCGCCCCAGAATAGGATCGCGTTCAGACCGCTCTCCCACGCGGGGCCGGGAGCGAAGGACCGTTTCGACAGCTGGACCGCCTTGACCACGATCAGCGCCACGATCACCAGGCTGAGGAAGACGATGATCCACCCGGTCGGCCCTGCCATTTGTACGGCGTACAGCATCTGTGTTCTCCTTTCTTTCTATCCATCAGATTTCCCAGCGAACGCCGGGCCGCTTTTCGACTCGTGATTACTGGAAGCGAGAAGTAAAGCGGCCTCGGCGTCCTCGATTCCGGCGGCCCGCTGCGCCAGGACAAACCAGATAAACGCCGTGAACAGCCCTCCCGAGATGCTGACGGATAGCAGGGCGGCACTGCTCAGCAGCCATTCGAACAGGTAGCTGAAGGTGTTCGCCATGTCCGAGGATATCCGTCCGGCGTACTTGTAGAGGTATAGCCAGCTGGCCAGGAACCCCAGCAGGACCTGTGCGCCGGCCAGCGCCGCGATCGCGTCCAGGCGGCGACGCACGCGACGGATGTCGTGGTCCTGTTTGATGTACAGCTGGTAGAACTTGGACAGGCCGAGGAGCAGGCCGGACATCCCACAAACCAGGGCTGGCCAGGCCAGCGGTCCGGCATCGCGGATCACGGTCTCTCTCAGCACAAGTTCCACGGCGATCATGGCGACGGATGCCGCTACGACGATCAACACGACGCGCTCCCAGCGCGACTGTGCCTGGCCCGACAGCCGGTCGAGGAACTTGCGGATGTGCGAGGTGTGAACCTGCACCAGTTCGGCCAGTGCCTCGTCGGATAGCTCGAAGGCCTCCATCGCCCTGCGGCGAGCCTCCGGTTCGGAGAGGCCCGTATCGCGGTAGTGGCGATAACTGTCTTCAAGGTCGGCCGCGATCTCCAGCAGCACCCGGGACCGAGCCGGCTGTGGGAGCAACAGACGGCTGCTCAGAGGATCGAGAACGTCGGCGAAGTCGGTCATGACTCGTCCACCTCCACTACCTCGAGGAACCGCTCGATGAACTCGCGCCAGGCGCTGCGCTGCTCGTCGGCGTAGCGTCGACCCTTGCCCGTCAGCTCGTAGCTCTTGCGCTTCCGGCCGGGAGTTTCCTGCGACCAGGTTCCCTTGATCAGCCCCTCCTTCTCCAGCTTGTGCAGGATCGGATAGAGGGTGCCGTGGTTGAAGCGGAATAACCCCCGGCCCCGCTGCTCGATATCGAGCGCGATCTGGTAGCCGTGCCGAGGCCCCCGCTGTAAGCACGAGAGGATGAGGGCCTCGTTGCAGCTCTTGGCCAGGTTCTGAGGCTCGATCACAGGTTCCACGGCCGCTCCACTACGTTGTGCGCGTGGCGGTTCTGGGCTATCGGGGCTCGATACATAGCACCTCGATATATAGATCATCGATATAATAGCGCATCTCGGTCTCCGGGTCAAGAACACCCGCTTTTCGGAGCCCGCTGTCTTGGTCCGAAAACCGCTTCTGGGGCGGTTTGCGCGCGCCCTGCACCACGCCTATCTTGCTGGCAAATGCTGCTTCCAATGGCGTCGTACCCCGATGGCTTCCCAGCCGCCGGAGCGGCGTCCGGTGCCGGTGATGACCCTGACAGCCCCAGCTTCCCCGCGCCCGGAAGGACACGCTCGCCGCGGCCAGATCCGACCGTTTCCTCGGTCCAGCCCCGTAGGTTGGGCTGCCGATGAACGGTGCCCTGGGCGTTCGCTGGGACGACCTGCCGCTGCTGCGCGAACGCGCGGTGTCGCTGCTGGCATCGGGTCCCGCACGGGCGCCGGCCGTGGCGGAAGAGATCTTCGGGATGCGCTACGGGCCGCCCCGGCTGGCCGCGTCGCTGGTGCGGGAGGTTCTGCACGGTGATCCCCGGTTCCAGGTCAACCGCGGACGCTGGCTGCTGAGCGACGGGGAGGACGGCTACGGGTCGTATCGCTTGGGCGACCTGGAGTTCGCGGTCGTCGACGTGGAGTCGACGGGCGGCTCGCCGGCGAGGGGCGACCGGCTGACCGAGTTCGCGGCGGTGAAGGTACGCGGGGGCAAGATCATCGACCGCTTCGAGTCGCTGATCAACCCGATGAGGCGGATACCGCCCAGCGTCACCCGGCTGACCGATATCACCGACGAGATGGTGGCCGACGCGCCGACCTTCACCCAGATCGCCGACTCGGTCAGGGAGGCGCTGGAGGGGGCGGTGTTCGTCGCTCACAACGTCTCGTTCGATTGGCGCCTGCTGCAGGCGGAGTTTCAGCGCTGCCGGGGCGGGCGGCTGGGGGGAGAGCGGTTGTGCACGCTGAAAATGGCGCGGCGGCTGCACCCCGAGCTTTCGCGCCGCAATCTGCACACGTTGGCGGACTATTACTCGATCACGTCGGATCGCTGGCATCGGGCGGGAGCGGATGCGCAGGCGACGGCGGAGATTTTCGTCCATTTCTTGAATCGCCTGGGGGAGGAAGGGGTGGAGGATTGGGGTTGTTTGCAGGCGTTTTTGCGGGGGGAGGTTCCGGGGGATGAGGTTGAGGGTGGTGAATCGGCTAAGTCGGTGAAGAAAAGTCCGCGGGCGAGGACGCAGGCGCGGGCCGGTACGAAGACGACGACGAAGACGACGCGGGCGCGGGCGCGGGCGCGGACGCGGACGGGGACGACGAGGACGACGAAGGCAGGGGAGAAAGAGGGCCGGAAAAAGAAGGCGAAAGATAAAGAGAAGGAGTGAAGGGGTTGGAGAGGGTTAGGAAGTGCGAGGTTGGGAGGTTTTGCTTGTACTCGCTGGATGCGGGGATACAGCGGCTCGACGGCGGGGCGATGTTTGGGGTCGTTCCGCGGCCGTTGTGGGAGAAGAAGTACACGCCCGACGAGCGCAACCGGATCCAACTGACCATGCGACCGCTGCTGGTCGAGACCGGCGACGAGCTGGTGCTGATCGACACCGGGGCGGGGAATAAGGAGGACGAGAAATTCCGCGGGATTTACGGTCTGGAGAACGAGGGCGAGCCAACGGCGCTGGAGGATGCTATTCGTGAGGCCGGTTTCCAGCCCTCGGACGTGACTGTCGTGATCAACACGCACCTTCACTTCGACCACTCCGGCGGCGATACCGTGGGACTGCCGGACGGGGCGGTCGTTCCCGCTTTTCCGGACGCGCGCCACGTGGTCCAGCAGGCGGAGTGGGAGTTCGCTCACCTGAAGAACGAGCGGATCAAGGCCAGCTACCTGGAACACAATTTCGCTCCCGTGGACGAAGCGGGACTTTTCGACCGGGCGGATGGGCCCACCGAGATCGTCCCGGGCATCAGCTTGCTGCCCTCTCCCGGTCACACGCCGGGACATCAGTCGATTCTGATCGAATCGGAGGGCGAATCGGCGCTCTATTTGGGCGATCTTATCCCCACATCGGCCCATCTACCGCTGCCGTGGATTATGGGCTACGATGTGGAACCCCTTGTCACACTGGAGACCAAGCGACGCGTCCTGGAACGCGTGGCGAGGGAACGGACTTTGCTGATCTTTGAGCACGACCCCAACATCGCCTGGGGCTACTTGGCGCCTCAGGAAAAGAGACCGACTCTGGTCGCAGAGCGGCCGGACTAGAGGGATAGGTGTGGCGAAATGTCAGATCCAAGAACGACTCCGGTTATCGTAAGCTTCGCCAGAACGCCCATCGGCCGATTCCTGGGCGGGCTCGCCAAATTGAAGGGGCCCCAGCTAGGCGCGATCGCCATCAAGGAGGCGGTGAATCGGGCGGGGATTGAGCCCGGAGATGTCGAGGATGTGATCTTCGGCCACGTGCTGCAGGGCGGCGTGGGTCAGGCGCCGGCCCGCCAGGCGGCGATGGGTGCGGGCATACCGGCGACCGTGCCGGCGGTGACGATCAACAAAGTCTGCGGCTCCGGGCTGAAGTCGGTGATGTTGGCTGCCCAGGCGATCAAGGCGGGCGACGCCGAGGTCATAGTCGCGGGCGGCCAGGAGTCGATGTCCAACGCGCCGTATTATCTGTTCGGGTACCGG
>JBDHHL010000208.1:0-7585 GCA_039589375.1 Gemmatimonadota bacterium
GCCTCGGCTCCGGTCAAGGGCCGCTCGCACAGTATCGAGACCACGCTCGATCTCACCGGCAACGAAGAGGGTGTGATCGTCGCCTGCGGTGGCTTCACCGGCGGATACACGCTGTACATCAAGAACAATCGGGCGTACTACGACTACAACTACTACCACGGGCTCTACTACTCCATGGAATCGCAGCCGCTGCCGCGCGGTGAAGTGCACATCAAGTTCAACTTCATCGAAACCGGCGGCACCACGGAAGGGATTCCTGGCGGAACGGGAGAGCTCTACATCAACGGCACCAAGGTCGACGAAGTGGACATGCCGGAGATGCACATCTCCACGTTCTCGCTCTCCGAGACGTTCGACGTGGGTGTGGATGCCGGAACACCGGTCAGCAACAAGTACCGGGTGACCAACCACTATCCGTTCACCGGTGACCTGGACAAGGTGATCGTCAGACTCACTGAAGCGACGAATTGAGGAACGCCCAGTTCTACGGCGTGACGATGCCGCCGCAGGTGCCGCTAAGTCATCAGGAACGAGCGTACACGAGTCCGATCTGGTATACGCCGTGAGCGGTAAGCGGTAAGCAGTAGGCATTGAGCCTCGACAATCTCAAAGGGAGGAAATAGCATGCGACCCAAAGTACTGCAGTTGGCCATGGCGGCCGTTGTCGCAATGGCTTTGGCTGCTCCAGCAATGGCACAGGACAGGCCCAACATCCTCATCATCTGGGGCGATGACGTTGGCTACTGGAACATCAGTCACATCAACCATGGGATGATGGGCTACCAGACCCCGAACATCGACCGCATCGCCAACGAGGGCCTGACATTCACCGACTACTACGCCGAGCAGAGCTGCACCGCCGGTCGTGCGTCCTTCATCACGGGCCAGATCCCCGTTCGAACCGGCCTGACAAAGGTCGGCATGCCGGGCGCTCCCCAAGGGCTCCAGGCGGAGGACCCGACCATCGCCGAGCTGCTCAAACCGCTCGGCTACATGACCGGCCAGTTCGGCAAGAACCACCTCGGCGACCGAGACGAGCACCTGCCCACAAACCACGGGTTTGACGAGTTCTTCGGCAATCTCTACCACCTGAACATCGAGGAAGAGCCCGAGCTGCCGGACTATCCCACCGGGGAGCTGCGCGACGCGATCGCACCCCGCGGCGTGATCCACGCGTATGCAGACGGCCGAATAGAGGACACCGGGCCACTGACGCGTCAGCGCATGGAGACGGTTGACGAGGAGTTCCTCGAGGCAGCCGAAGGCTTCATTCGTAACGCAAACGCACAGGACCAGCCGTTCTTCGTCTGGTTCGCGGCCACCCGCATGCACGTGTTCACTCACCTGAAGCCCGAGTCGGAAGGTGTTACCGGTCACGGCATCTATCCGGATGGGATGGTGGAGCACGACGGCCATGTGGGCGTGCTGCTGGACCTGCTCGATGAGCTCGGAATTGCAGACAACACCATCGTGATGTGGAGCACCGACAACGGCGCCGAGGTCTTTACCTGGCCCGACGGTGGCACGACACCATTTGCCGGCGAGAAGGCAACGACCTGGGAGGGTGGTTTCAGGGTGCCTGCCGCAGTGCGTTGGCCCGGCCAAATCCCGGCCGGAGGAATGGTCAACGGCATCGTGCACCATATGGACTGGATGCCCACGCTCCTGGCCGCTGCCGGTGAGCCCGACATCAAGCAGAAGCTCCTCGACGGACATCAGGCCGGCGACAAGACGTTCAACGTCCACCTCGACGGCTACAACATGCTGGACTATTTCAGGTCCGGCGGTGAGGGCGAAGGGCCGCGCCCGGAGATCTTCTACTTCACCGATGTTGGAGAACTGGCCGCCGTCCGCCACGGGGCCTTCAAAGTACACTTCATGATCCAAGAAGCCCACGGGTTCGATGTCTGGAAGAACCCCTACACACCGCTGGGCTGGCCGTCGGTAGTCGACCTGCGTGCGGACCCCTTCGAGAGGGCCATGCACGAGTCCATCGGCTATGGCCTCTGGGCGACGAAGCGCATGTATGTGTTGAGCGCCGCGGGCGTGATCACCGCCCAGTTTCTGGAGTCGTTTCTGGACTTCCCGCCGCGTCAGACACCCGGGAGCTTCAGCGTTGACGCAATCATGAGAAGCCTGGAGGCCGCCCGCGCGGGGAACAAGTAGGGGCAAAGAACGACGATTGCAGATTGGCGATTGCCCGCAACCGGGTGATCGCCAGCCGCCTCTTCGCAAGACGTTGCAGAAGCGGGTGGTACACGAGCCCGATTCTGCACACGCCGTGAACCTGACCAGCTACGCTTCAGCCCGCCCGACCGCAGGGCGGAAGGAGAACGAACGTTGATTGGAGAGAGCGTCAGGTGCTTGACCCTCCTCCTGGTGCTGTCATTGGCAGGCCCCGGCCTCCTGTCAGCCCAGCAGGAGGGATCACACCGGCAAGGAGCGGCCGGTGAGGAGGAGCACGGCGCCCATTTCCACCCCAATCACATCGGCCTGTTCGTCGGAGCAACGACCCAGCTGAGTGAGGACAAGGGAAGTCACGTCACGCTGGGGGTCGATTACGTGCGCCGCTTCGGATCGGTGGGCCAGTGGGCGCTGGGCGGCTTCGGTGAGGTGATCTTCGAGGATGAGCCCGAGTGGTTGTTCGGCGCCGCGGGATATTTCTTCCCGCTTCGATCGCTGTGGGTCCAGGTGGCGTCGGGGGTTGAGTTCTATAAGGACGGGCACGGGACGACCGAACATACCGAGACGAAGACATCTTTCTTGCTGCGCTTTGGCGCCGGTTACCAGATCGAGCTGTCGGGCTTCTCGGTAACGCCGCTGGCGCTGCTGGATCTGGTGCGCGATACGGAAACGTTGGTGTGGGGTGTCAGCTTGGGGAAGGGATTCTGATCACCTGCAGAGCCCTTGATCACTGGTGATACACCAATTCACGAGGAGCAGTAATGAGAGGAATCTGGAGTTCGCTATTGGCAGCGGTGTTCTTCGTAGTCGCGGCGAGCGCCGCCCACGCCCAGGAGCGGCCGAACGTCCTGGTCATCTGGGGTGACGACGTCGGTTGGAGCAACGTCAGCGCCTATAACCTCGGTATCATGGGGTACCAGACCCCTAACATCGACCGGATCGCCGACGAGGGCGCGTTGTTCACGGACTGGTACGCGCAGCAGTCCTGTACCGCGGGTCGCGCCGCGTTCATTCTGGGGCAGCACCCGTTCAGAACGGGACTGCTGACCATCGGGATGCCCGGATCCGAGCAGGGGATTCAGGAGAACCAGCCGACGATCGCGGAGCTGTTGCAGCCTCTGGGCTACACATCGGGGCAGTTCGGCAAGAACCACCTGGGCGACCGCGACCAGCACCTACCGACGAACCACGGCTTTGACGAGTTCTTCGGCAACCTCTATCACCTGAACGCCGAAGAAGAGCCGGAGACGTACTACTACCCGAAGGACCCCGCCTTCCATGAGCGCTTCGGCCCCCGTGGCGTCATGCACAGCTATTCCGACGGGCGGATCGAGGACACAGGCCCCCTGACGCGGAAGCGCATGGAGACGGTGGACGAGGAGTTCTTGGGTGCGGCCATCGACTTCATCGAGACCGCCCACGCCGAGGGCAAGCCGTTCTTCGTCTGGTTCAGCGCCACGCGCATGCATGTGTGGACCCGCCTGAAGCCCGAGAGCCAGGGCGTGACCGGCGTCGGGCTCTACCCCGACGGCATGGTCGAGCACGACGGGCATGTCGGTATCCTGCTGGACAAGCTGGACGAGTTGGGCATCACCGACAACACGATCGTGATGTACTCGACTGACAACGGCGCCGAGACATTCACCTGGCCGGACGGCGGCATCACGCCGTTCCACGGCGAGAAGGGCACGACGTGGGAAGGCGGTTTCCGTGTGCCTTCCGTGATCCGGTGGCCCGGCGTCATCGAGCCCGGGACGATCTACAATGACATCTTCTCGCACGAAGACATGATGCCGACGGTGCTGGCGGCCGCCGGGGAACCGAACATCAAAGAGAAGCTCCTCCAAGGGCACGAGGCCGGCGAGAAGACGTTCCGAGTCCATCTCGATGGATACAATCTCATGCCATTCTTCCGCGGACAGGAGGAGAAATCCCCACGTGAATCGATCTTCTACTTCGATCAGGCCGGAGGACTGAACGCCGTCAGAGTCGCGGACTGGAAACTGCACTTCACCATTCTCGAAGGCCCGATCAACGAGGCGGTGAGGATCAAGCGCGCTTGGCCCGTGGTGATCAACTTGCGGGCTGACCCCTACGAGGTCATGTGGGAGGAGTCGCAGAGGTACATGCGCTGGATGGCGGACAACATGTGGACGTTCGTCCCCGCGCAGCAGTACGTGGCCGAGTTCCTGGCAACTTTCCGGGAGTTCCCGCCGGTGCGGGGCTCGTCGCTGAGCGTGGACAACGTGCTCCAGGAGTTGCTACAGCAAGGGACCGGGCGGTAGGTGAGCGGATTCACCACAGGGGTTGGCTGGCGCCCTCGGGCGCCGGCCAACTCGAGCGGCCCGTACTTTCGATCTGGATGGCCAATTATGAAACGATCCAACAGGCTTGGTCTCGTGCTCGTCGCTTTGGCGATCGGCCTGCCCGGTCCCCGCGGCCTGCACGCGCAGGAGGGGCCACGCTACTCGACCGGGGGTACCTGCGATTTCACTTCTCTCCCGGGTGCCGTCTGGTTTGGGACGGACCGCCACATGTCGCTGGACCGGCTCGCTTCGTACGCAGCGCCGGTCTACTGGTTCTCGCCCGACGAGCCGCTTCTGAGGCAGACGGAGGGAGCGGAGATCAGGATCCCTGAGCCGTTTCCGTTCGAGCCTTCGGGCGACCGGCCGGTCGTCTACTACCAGTTCGACCACATCCTGGTCGACGAAAGGCAGGAGGAGACGGCGATCATCCGGGACATGCAAGATCCTGCCCGGTCGACGGTCGATCTTCGTGCCTTGGGGGCTTTCCAGCTTCACTTCTATGCCTATTTCAGCTCGGAAGAGGGACTGGGGGCCCACCAGCACGATATCGAGGGGGCCGAATTCAAGGTGGTGGTGCTGAATTCGAGCGACGATTGGATCCGGGAGAATACGGACGCGCGGTGTGAGGAGGAGACCTACATCGTGCTTGTCACCCGGGTCAGCGGCAAGGCCCACGGCATCATCTGGTTCTGGAACGTGATCGACACCGACAGCGAGACGCGCTTCCCGATGCATCTCATAGTCGAGGAGGGGAAGCACGCGCTGGCCACGGACAAGAACGGCGACGGCTACTTCACGCCGGGCTACGATGTCAGCCGCCACATAAACGACGCCTGGGGCGTGCGGGACGTGATCCGCACGGGCTCGCTGCTGGGCGGCAGCTACCAGGGGTGGATGACGAAGGTACGGCGGCCCGAACACCGGGTGTATCCGCCGCTACCGGAGGACAGCCCGGGCCGGGCGCGGCTCGAACGGCGGGGCTACTACGAGGAGCCGCACGTCGAGTACGAGCTGCGACCGTTCCCGCATCCCGAGCTGGCCGACGAGGACCTCAAGCATTTCTTCGACGGGAAGTACGTCGAGGACTGGCCGGAAGTTCGCACGGGCCGCACGGCCGAGGACCTGCTGGACTGGGTGGACGAAGGCTCGGTCGTGAAGTCGTTGGCAATCTCGTTCTATGCCGACGGCGACCTGGGTCTATCATTCGTCTTCCCCTTGTTCATCATCAAGAACTTCGAGGATCCGATGAGCGGCGGTTTCATCGTCTGGCGCATGTACCTAAAGGACGAGGGACTGCGCGACTTCGGTTGGATGGCGATGTACGCGCCTTCGGCGTCGAGGTGGATCGATACCTACTTCGCGGCCGGCGCCGAGTGGGACGAGGAGGTCATCGACGGCCAGCGGCATACGGACGTCGAGTTCGTGCTGGAGACGGGGCTCAAGTTCCGGGCGCAGATCGGGCATTCGCCGCTCAAGTTCCTGACGTTCCTCACGGACTTCTGGGGATTTCGCGCCGGTATCAAGAATTACGGCTTCGCCAATATCGACCGACTGACGTACGTCCTGGAGGTGGGCGCCGGAGCATGGTAGCAGCAATGAGCGCCGGGCCGCCGGCGGCGGCTTCGGAGACGAGAGGAGCCCAACTCATGTGGACCAAGAGGATCACTCCCATAGTACTGGGTCTGACGCTGTTCGCGACGCCGTTGGGCGCGCAGCAGCCGGATCGAGTTCTCAACGGCTACCGGTTCATCCCGTCGGGTCTGGTGCCCGATCCCTTCGCGGTCAGCTACTTCGGATCGGGAACCGGGGGTGGTATGGCCTTTGACCTCGAGACGCCGTTCGTCGATCTGGATGGCGACACACTGGGTACGCTGATAGGGGACGTAGCCTTCCTGGCGCTCGACTTCGAGTACCAGCAGAGGTTCGGCAATTGGCTGGCGGTGCGTGCGGGCCTTATCGGTGTCGGCCGGGTCGGAGTGGACGAACAGTCGGTGCTGGCTCAGGGCGTAACGGGTGTCGTGGGATGGAATCTGGGCGCTACGGCCAGGATATGGCAGAACCGCAACCTGATCGTGTCGGCGGCGCTCGATTTCGGACGAAGCGACCTCGTTGCGTTGGATCCGTTCGAGTTTGCGCGATCCGTTGTTGACGAGGGACTCGACACCGACAACTCGCTGGTCGCGACCACCAACGCGATCAGCACGCGCGCCAGCGGGCGGTTCGGTTGGGCGCCGGCCGATTGGATCGGCGTCACCGCTGTCTTGGAAGGTGGGGTTGGAGACGTGACCGAATCGGACAACGAGGTGATTCTCGGGGGTGGCGGTACAGTCGGCGTCGATCTCGGGCAGCTCTCCTCGATACCGATAGGGCTGTTGCTGAGCCTGGAATCGGAGGCCTTCACCTTCGGTGGCTCCGACCTCTCCAACCGCTCGACAGGCATCGGATTTGGCGTGTTCTACACGGCATGGGAAGACTTCTCGATTGGCTTGGAGGCCACGCGACGGCAGCTCGAGTTGCGCGAGAGTGAGAAGAGCTTCGCGGCGCTGTTAGCCGCTTTCAGGCTGCGGTATTACTTCTGATCGCTGGTTGCCGCGACCGGAGGATGTTGAATTCTCTCTAGTCGTTCGAGGCTAGACAACATGAAGACACAGAGCCGGCGCAACGCGCGTCGCTCATCGTCATCGACGGCGTGCTGGCTTGGGCTGCTGGTCCCGGTTGCCGGACCGACGTCGAGTTGGGGTAGGATCACCGCGAAGGGAGCGTGCTAAAGATGAATAAGACATTGGCGGGTGCCTGCGCGTTGCTGGCGCTTGCACTCACGACAGGTGACGCCGCCGCCCAGCAGAGCGCGGAGTCGGCGGCGAATGATGCCACCGCTTCGCAGTGGTCGCTGCAGTTCGCTTACCAGGCCAACCTGTCCTACCGGTCGGACACGCTGGTAACCGGCGACGTCCGCCCGGAAGGTAACAGGGGCTATTTTCAGTACCGCATGGTGGCCCCGATTCCAGTCGGAAAGATCAAGATCCTACCCAGGCTAACGATCCGTTATACGGAGACCAAGGACGGCCAGTGGGGCTTTAGCCCCACCGACCTCT
>JBDHHL010000209.1:0-10052 GCA_039589375.1 Gemmatimonadota bacterium
GAAGCGCTGTTCGGCGATTGGGAGCGGGGGAACTTACCGATCCCGAGCTGGCCCGATGCGGAACAGGTCGAGCGGCGCGAGATCTACCTGGTCGACAAGCCGGGCGCGGCGCAGTCGGAGATCAGGATCGGGCGTATCGGCGTACCGCGTCTGACCGAGGACTATTATGCTCTGGTCGTCATGAACACGATCCTCGGCGGCTCCTTTACCTCGCGACTCAACTCGAACCTCAGGGAAGAGCACGGCTACACCTACGGTGCCCGCTCCTTCTTTGACTTCGCGACACTGCCCGGCCCGTTCCAGGCCGGCGCCGCCGTGCAGACGGCGGTAACCGACGCGGCGCTGACCGAATTCATGAGGGAGCTGAACGGAATCCTCGAGCCCGTGCCCGACGAGGAGTTCACGCGCGCCAAGAACTTCGTGGCGCTGCGCTACCCCGGCCGCTTCCAAACGGTGGCCGGCATCGCGGGACAATTGACGCAGGTGGAGCTGTTCGGCCTCTCGGACGAATACTTCAACGAGTACGTCGAGCGAATCCTCGCCGTGACGCAGGCGGATGTGCAGCGCGTAGCGCGGAAATACATCGTCCCGGACGCGATGGCCATCATAGTGGTGGGTGACCGCGAGACGATCGAGCAGGGGCTGAGGGGCCTCGACTTGGGACCGATTCACAACCTGACGATCGAGGACGTGCTGGGACCACCGCCGCAGCTGACGGGCACGCAGTAGCGCCATCGGAGGGCGGGCCGCAAGAGGAAGGGAATGACCGTGCCGAGGGGCAAGATTTTGACCGTGGCGCTGACCGCTGTGCTGGCCGGTGGCTGTGGTAGCGAGCCGCAAGTCAGCGAGGACTTTAACCTGCTTGAGGCCGCATCCTATTTCACCGGTGCCTCGAACAGGGAACGCACACCTAGGCTGAGCCTGCTGAGGGACTCCACCAACAACCGCATTACGGTCGCGTGCATCGCCGGTACGCCGGTCTCGCAGCTGGAGGCGCCGGCGACCGACGCTCTCGATGAACGCCTGCGCGCGCTAACCGAGGGCAAGGTCTTGAAGATCTCCGACGGCCGCTGCTCGCCGGCATTCCCGGTTTTCGTGGGCCGAGATCGTGAAGTGCTGCGCGACATCACCGACGCCGGAGTGGATGACCTCGTGCCGCTGGTAGAACGTTTGGTCCGGCGTCTGGAAGGCGAGTTGGGCGGCAGGCGCGAGATGCTATTCCACTTGCTCTGGTCACGCATGATCGATGTGATCTGGTCAGAAGCTTGGGAGCTCGCCTTCTTGGATGACGAGCTTCCGGTGGTCGCATGGGTGGTCCAGCCGGAGCACCCGTTCGCGGTGGGCACCAACTTCGCTTCCCTGCCGGGCGACGCGAGCCTGGCGATGACCTGGAGCCCGAACTTCGACAAACACCTGTGGAAGTTCCCCGACGCCAACTACGAGCTGCTGCTGGCGGCTTGGGGCGAGGAGATCGCGGACGTCGAGGCCAAGGCCGGGCTTCAGGCGTACGGGCTGTTCGACGCGAGCGGCGAGTCTCGGCTCTTCTCCTATCCAGACGGCTCACGCCTCGATGAGACGCTGTACGAGATGGCGATGGAATACGCTGCGGCTGCGGCGAAGGCGTACGATTGGGAGGAGGTCGCCCAACGACTCGGGATTCATCCGGGCGATGCGTTCGTGGTGGTTCTCCACGAAGCGGCCTACGAACAATTCGAGGACCTGTACGAGAACGGAGTCTTGGAAATCCCGTCGCCTTTGCTCGAGGGCGGCGCCACAGAGCGAGCGGTCGAGCTTGTCTCCGTCGTGAGAGGCGAACCGCCGGGCCCGTCTGACGAAGCGATGGCGCTCTTCATGAAGAACGGCTGGCACGGTAGCGGTGAAGTGGTTGCACGGTTCCGGGAAGCGCTACTGGCGGACCCGGATGACATCGAGCTCCTCTGGTTCCTGGGGCTTTCGCTGTACGACGTCGAGGAGTACGCGGAGGCGGTGCGGACCTTCGAGCGGGTCCTCGCACTAGCCGAGGGCGATTCCGACTTTCTGTTCGAGAAGGACTGGAGCCGGATCTGGATAGGGCACGTCTATGATGTGACCGGCCAGCGAGCGCGGGCCATGACGTATTACCAGAGCGTGCTGGATTCGGCGGAGACGAGCGGGCAGGGAATGATGGGGCAGTACAACATCGGTCCCATCGACGTCAAGGAGTGGGCCGCACAACGACTCGAGACGCCGTTCGCGAGAACGGAATAGGCCTAAGCCGACGCGCCCTAGTCAGTTGCCGGCGGTTCGGCTCCGTGCCGTATGTGATAGCGCGCGATGTACTCGACGTCCATGTCATCTACGACCACCGCCCAGATCGTGTCGCCGCGCGCGACCGGTGTAGGGTGCGTTCTCAGTCCTTCGGGCGCCCGAACCATTCCCAGGTAGGTGCCGTCGGGCTCGAATACATCGAATGCGACGGGCTCCTCCCATACAGCCGGCGGTGCGTACCCGGGCCGGATCTCCTCCGCCTCCTCTTCCGCAGCCACGTTCTTGCAAGCCTCTTGGTAGAGCTGCACCCAGATGCGCCCGTCCGTGCCAACGAAGAACTCCTCGTAGGGAGGTTTCGTGTCCGGGATCGGCGGTCCGTTCCAGCGCCAGCCGGGCTGTATCCCTTGCATCATGGCCGTGCGGAGCAACGAACAAGTCGATGGCGTAGTGCTCCGACAGCCCGGCGACGAAGTAGCCGAGCGGACTGTAGGCCCACGTGATGTCCGGGGAAAATGGCACGGGCGTGCTGGCGAACGACCGCCGCTCCCCGTCGCTGCGCGCCTCGACTTGTGGGGGCTCGTAGTCGTAGGCAGGGACCTCGAGCGTGTCACCCGCGATGCCATCCGGCCCGTAGCGCACGAGTCCCGTGCTCCACTCGCTGAAGTCGGCCTCCGGATTCAGCGTGACCCACTGGTAGACGTGGCCCGCTGTGTCATGGAACATCGGTCGCGATGTCATCCAACCGCCGCGGATCCTGAAGCCGTCCAGGTACTCTCCACCCGCTGAATAGACGCTGATTCGGGCGTTGCCCGGGTCGCGCAACAGCACTCGGCCGTTGGCCAGGGCGACCAGACCGGCGTCGGGCTGCTTGTACTCGCCCGGCCCCTCACCTTCTCGTCCCAGCGTCGCGATGTGGTCACCGGTCGCCGAGTGCTTGCGCAGCACCTTCAGATGGCTGTCGTAGGTGTAGATGGCTCCGTCGGCGCCCACCGCCAGAGATTGGATGTCCCCGAACATGTACTCGTCGGCGCCTTCCAGAACACCGATGCGCAGGTCCTGGACGAGCCGTGCCGTGTCACCCCACACGCTGCCTTCCGATCGTACGACGATCGTATCGCCGATGGTGTCGAAGACAGCACTCCAGGTGGAAGTCTCCGCCCGTTCCGAACCGGAACACGCGGCGCCCATCGAGCCGAGCAGAACGACAATTAGACTCGCGCGCTGCGGGACGACGCGTGCCCTACTCATGCTGTTTCCTCCGAAGTACTTTCACCTCTCCCTGTGAGCGAAAGATGACGGAGTTGGAGTAGCGGTCCTCGATCTTGTCGGTGAACGCTCCGAAGTGTTGTTCGTAAAGGTGCGAAGGGACGATGTATCGCGGCTTGAGGTACTGGTCAATGATTGCCGCCGCCTCGGGGTACTCCTCCTCGTCGAACATCGTGAAGGGCAGAAAGGCGATGTCGATGCCATCTCTGTCGAGGCGGGCCTTCTCGAAAATGTGCGTCTGCCCGGTTGGCACGATGTCTCCGGGATTGAAGACCTTTGTACCAGCGAGGTCGATCATCATCGCGAGATTGTCCATGCTGTAGTCCGCACCGCGCTCGCCGTGGCTGACGCGAAAGACCTTCATCGGCAACCCGTTCGCCTCGATCTCCACGATTTCTTCCGGTTCCGGCGTGACGGCGATCACCCGGTCGCTGAACCGCTCGAAGTCGGAGTGACCCGCCAGCTTGTCTCGGACCAGCTTGCCGGTCACAACAACGGCGTGCGGATTATGCGTCAGGTGACTGGCCACCGCTTCGGGGTGGAAGTGATCGCTGTGCGAGTGCGACACGAGGGCGATGTCGATCTTGTCGAACGGAGGTGCCGCGCTCTCCAGCTTCTCTCGCCTCTCTGGTTCCGGGCCCTGGGTCGGGTGCCGGTGCAACGCGTCGATGATCAGCGTCCTACCACCTGCCGTAACCATGAAGCCGGCGACGGCCAACTGAGTGATCACGACCGAGTCCTGCGATTGTGCGATTCGGGCGGGACCTGATTCGTTCGGGTCGAAACCGGCCGGATGATGGCCGAGCGACGACACTCCGAGAGCGAGCAGCGCGAAGACAATAGCCGTCATCGTGGCATACCCTTCGACTGGAGGATCGATGGCGAGGCTGGATCAGACAACATATTGGATGCGTGGCGCACCCGGCGCGTTGTTCTGGCTCGAGAGCTGTGTCGGTCAGGTGGCTCCCGCAGCGTCGTGCGCGACGTGAAAGCGCACAATGAAGGGCACGTCCATTTCATCCTTCACCACGGCCCAGACGGTGTCGCTGCGCATGAAGGGTTGGGGATAGTGCGCAAAACCGTCCGGCGCCCGCACCATGCCGAGATAGCGGCCGTCGGGCTCGAAGACATCGAAGGCGATCGGCTCGATCCAATTTCGTTCCGGCACCTCGCCGGGCGCGGGCCTCTGCGACGTCAACTCCTCCTGCGCGATATTTTCGGCCTGCTGGTGGAGTCGTACCCAGATGCGTCCGCGCGCTCCGATCCAGAGGCCACGGTAGGGTGGCTTGGTTTCCGGTATCGGGTCGCCATTCCAGCGCCAGTCCGGCTGGGTCTGCCGCATGTACGCGGTCATGATGCGTTCCCGGTCCTCCCGTTCGCCGGGCAGGACGGGGGCGGGCTCCCAGTTCGTGCGTTCGATGCGAAGCACGTGGTCCGGGGCCTTGTACAGGTAGAACGCATAGCGGGTCGCCACGCCGCCGACGAAGTAGCCGAGAGGGCTGTAGGCCCACGATACCGTCGGCGTGAACGGCACGTCCTCGACGGTCGCGACCGGGTTCCCGCTCTCTCCTATTATCCGCGCTATCAGCTGTGACCGCTCGAAGTCGAATTGGGGTGCGCGAAGGGTGTCGCCGAGCGACCCGTCGGGTCCGTAGCGGAGGAGGCCGAAGGTGAAGGTCCAGTCCTTCCTGTCGAGGAAGGTCAAGGTGTAGGTGTTGCCGGCCTGGTCGGTGTAGAGTTTCCTGTCGGTGTTGAACGGGATGGGAATCCGCCAGCCATCGAGATAGTCTCCGTCGGGTGAGTAGACGCTCAGGCGAGCGTTCCCCGGATCCCGCAGCACGACGCGCCCGTCGGGCAGTACGGCCAGCCCTCCGTCGGGACGGCTGTACTCGCCGGGACCGCCGCCCGCGCGTCCGAACGTGCCGACGTAGGTGCCATCCGGCCCATACTTGCGCAGTTCCTCTGCGTGGCGGTCGAAGACGTAGATGCACCCATCGGGCGCCACCGCCAGCGACCTGATGTTGCCGAACATGTACTCGTCCGGCCCTTCGAATACCCCGATCGTGACATCGGGGACGAGCCGCGCCTTGTCTCCCCAGATGCTCCCGCTCACGGTCCTCACGACGATGGTGTCGCCGATCGTGCCGTGAACGGCCTGCCAATCGTTACCGCTCGTTGAGTCTGGACTCCCGCAAGCGCCCAGCCCCAGGCTCAGCGATAAACACAGCCATCCGAAAGGAGCGTCACCTTTAGGGCGTATCTGAGGCAATAGACGTCCGCCTCTCAGGTTGCGTCGTGCTCACCGTGCTGGATGTGTAGGCGGACAATGTAGGGCACGTCCAGTTCGCCGCGCACGACCGCCCACACGGTATCGCCGCGCATCATCGGCCTGGGATTCGTAGAGAATCCCTCGGGCGCGCGTACCATGCCCAGGTATCGGCCGTCGGGTTCGAACACGTCGAACGCGACCGGCTCGATCCAGGTCTGCGGCGGCACTCCGCCCGGCCTCGTTTCCTCGACCTCCGCGGACTCGATCTGAATCGCTTCCTGGTGCAGGTGCACCCATATCCGCCCGCGTTCGCCAACGTAGATGCGCGTGTAAGGTGGCTTGGTGCTTGGTATCGGATCCGCGTTCCATTGCCAGCTCGGATCGAGTTGTCGAAGGTCCGCCGTGATGATTCGCTCCTGCTCGTCCTTCTCGGCGGCCAAGACAGGTACCGGTGTCCAGTCCCCGCGCTCGATGCGTACTACTTGGTCCGGGGCGATGAAGAGGTCGAGCGCGTAGCGAGTCGGGAGGCCTCCTAACAGATAACCCAAGGGGCTGAGAACCCAAGAGGCGACCGGCGTGAAGGGGACCTCATTGGTGCTGATGCTCCCGCCGTCCTCGCTAGTCGCCATCAACTCCGAAGGCTCGAAGTCCCAGGTGGGAGCGGGTATGGTGTCGCTGGGCGCGCCGTCAGGCCCGAGCTTCACCAACCCGAATCGCCAATCCCCGAAGTCACCCTCCATGTTTAGGATGAGCATCGTGTAGGAGTTGGCCTCCGCGTCGACATATAGCCGCCGCGAAGTGTGAATCCCACCCCGAATCCGCCAGCCTTCCAGGTACTCGCCGTCCGGAGAAAACACGCTGATACGAGAATTCGCTGGATCGCGAAGCAGCACGCGGCCGTCCGGGAGCACCGCCAGCCCGCCATCGGGTTGACGGTACTCGCCGGGACCGCCGCCCTCGCGGCCGAACGTGGCGACGTAGGTGCCGTCGGGCGCATACTTTCGCAGCTCTTTGGCGTGGCTGTCGTAGGCGTAGATCGATCCGTCGGGAGCAGCGGCGAGCGACCGTACCCGGCCGAACATGTACTCGTCGGCGCCCTCGAACGTGCCTATGGTGACATCGGGGGCAAGCTCCGCCGTCTCTCCCCAAACACTTCCGCTGGCGGTCCGCACGACGATGGTGTCGCCGATCGTGTCGTAGACCGCCTGCCATTCGTGACCGCCGTTTGCATCCGCTCCGCCGCAGGCAGCCAACGCGGTCGTCAACGGCACACACAGCCAGCTGAACAGCGAGCCATTCCTGAATTGATTCGCGGTCATGGACTTCCGCCTATCAAGTTTCATCACGCGCTCCGTGCTCGATGTGTAAGCGAACAATGTACGGCACGTCCAGTTCGCCGCGCACGACCGCCCACACGGTATCGCCGCGCATCACAGGGCTGGGGTCCCAAGCGAAACCGTCGGGCCCGCGTACCATTCCTAGGTAGCGTCCATCGGGCTCAAATACATCGAAAGCGATCGACTCGATCCAAGTTAGCGGCGGCATCTCGCCAGGTCGTACCTCGTCCACCTCCTCGGATTCGACCTTCTTCGCCTCCTGGTGCAGCCGTACCCATATGCTCCCGCGCTCGCCGACATAGATCCCTCTGTAGGGGGGCTTGGTGTCTGGGATGGGGTCGCCGTTCCAGCGCCAATCCGGCTGAGTTTGGCGCAGGCTCGCCGTTGTTCTGCGCTCGCGTTCGTCCTCCTCGTCGGCCAGCACGGGTATCGGCTCCCAGTTGGCGCGCTCGATGCGCAAGACGCGGTCTGGGGCCACGTAAAGGTTCAACGCGTAGCGGGTCGCTACACCGCCGACGAAGTAGCCTAGAGGGTTGTAGCTCCAAGATTCCCATGGTGAGAACGGGACGCGGTTTACACTCGTGCCCTGCCTCTCGCCGTCCACTATTCGCCTTGCCACCAGCTTTGCCGGCTCGAAGTCGAAGGCGGGAGCGGGTAACGTGTCTCCGGGCGTGCCGTCGGCTCCGTACCGAACTAGACCGTAGGTCCAGTCTACGACATCGGCCTCCGCATCTATCAGGATCATGGTGAGGGTGTTGCCGGCGCTGTCGGTGTAGAGCCTCCTTGATGCATTGAAGCCGCCGCGGATACGCCAACCATCGAGGTACTTGCCCTCCGAAGAGAAGACGCTGATGCGCGAGTTCCCCGGATCCCTAAGCAGCACGCGGCCATCAGGGAGCACTGCCAGGCCGCCATCGGGCTGCCGGTACTCGCCGGGTCCGCCGCCCTCGCGTCCAAAGGTGGCGACGTAGGTGCCGTCGGGCGCATACTTGCGCAGCTCCTGCGCGTGGCTGTCGTAGGCGTAGATCGACCCATCGGGAGCAGCGGTCAGCGACCGTACCCGGCCGAACATGTACTCGTCGGCGCCCTCGAACGTGCCGATGGTGAGATCGGGGACAAGCTCCGCGGTGTCGCCCCAGACGCTGCCGCTAACGGTACGCACGACGATGGTGTCGCCGATCGTGTCGTATACCGCCCGCCATTCAGCGGCCCCGGGGGAGTCGCTACGGCCGCAAGCTCCGAGGGCGAGGGCCAGCGCGGTGGCCGCCCCGCCATGGAACGCGTTGCTATGCCATTTCGCTGAGTTCATGGGCTGAGGTTTCTCCAGAGGGTAGGTTGTCGCTATCACCTCTTAGACGAAAGACTTCGCGGTTGGGTTGGCAGCCGGTTTGACTGCTAGTGTATGATAGCGAAGCGCTTGACGAGCGGGATGTCGAGCGCGCCGTGGACAACGGCCCAGACGGTGTCGCCGCGAAAGACGGGAGTCGGACGGGTCGAGAACCCGTCAGGGGCTCGCACCGTGCCCAGGTAACGGCCGTCCGGCTCGAACACGTCGAAGGCGACAGGTTCGACCCAAGTCAGCAGTGGGATCGCGCCCGGTTCATCGGCGCCGGTGACGTCCGGATCGATCTTCCGCGCCTGCTGGTGCAATAGCACCCAGATCCGTCCAAGCTCGCCGACCAACAGGCCTGTGTAGGGCGGTTTGGTGTCGGGGATCCCAGGTCCGGTCCAGCGCCAGGCTGGGTCGGTCCGCCGCATCGTGGCCGTCACGATCTGCTCTTGCTCGACTCGCTCATCTGGCCCGACGGGCACCGGGCGCCAGTCGGTTCGCTCGATCCGCAGCACGCGGCCTGGAGCCAGGAAGAGGTCGAAGGAATAGTCGGTCGGCAACCCGCCGATCATGTAGCCGAGAGGGCTGTAAGCCCACCGACTTCTGGGGGCGAAGGGCAGGTACTTGTGTGTTAACGCACCACGGTCACCGTGCGCCACGACTCCGGGCGTCTGGTATCCCCAGGTCGGGGCCGGCAACGTGTCTCCCGGGATTCCGTCGGGTCCGTAGCACACGAGGCCGAACCGCCATTCGGTGACCTCATCCCGAGTGTTCAGCACGATCTGCGTGTAGGCGTTCGCCTGGGAATCTTTGTAGAGAGGTCGGGAGGTGCCGCTACCTCGAATCCGCCAGCCGTCGAGGTACTTACCGTCGGGCGAGTAGACGCTGATCCGCGTGTTGCCGGGGTCTCGCAGCAAGACTCTTCCGTCGGGAAGCACCGCGAGTCCGGCGTCGGGCATCCTGTACTCGCCCGGGCCACCGCCGGCGCGACCGACGGTCATAAGGTAGGCTCCGTCCGGCGCGTACTTGCGCAGCGCGGGCACGTGGCCATCGAGGACGTAGATGGCACCGTCCGGCGCGACCGCCAGCGACAGTACCTGTCCGAACATGTACTCGTCCGGCCCCTCGAGTGCACCGATGGTGAGGTCGGCGACTAGGTCTGCCGTGTCACCCCAGACACTGCCACCAAGAGTCCGAACGATCATGGTGTCCGCGATTGTGTCGTAAGCAACTTGCCATTCTGGGGCGGTTTGTGGTCCGCGCTCGGCGCACGCCGCCAGCGCAGCGGTCAACAGCGGTAACGACCGTGCCGCTGCTAGGCGTCCACAAGAGGGTAGCCTCTTCATGCGAGCGATGCGGCTCATGGAGAAGTCACTCAGGTTTCCTCGCGCGGACGCTGTACGTGGGAACGCACCACGTACGGTACTTCGAGTTCGCCGCGAACGACCGCCCAGACGGTATCGCCCCGCATGAACGGCCGCGGGCTGCGTGAGAAACCCTCCGGCGCCCGCACCATCCCTAGGTATTGCCCGTCGGGCTCGAACACGTCGAACGCGACCGGCTCCCACCAGGTCTGAGGTGGGGCCTCGCCTGGCCTCAGTTC
>JBDHHL010000210.1:0-7573 GCA_039589375.1 Gemmatimonadota bacterium
CAGGTCGGCCGCGCGCTGCGCCGCCTGCACCGCTTCTTTGTCCAGCCCGAGGCCGGCGAGGGCGATCCCGAGCGAGGCATACAGCCTCTCATCCTTCGGCTGCTCCTGAATTCTGGCCTCCAGGTAGACGCGAGCCGAGTCGTAGTATGCGCGCGCCAGGGCGGCTTCGCCCTGCAACGCGTACGCCTGCGCGGCGAGCTGTGCTCGGGTGCGTACCCAAAAGTGGGTCTCGAGCGCCGGCAAACTCATCGGCGAGAGCCGACTCAACGCTCTCCCGTAGTCGCCCTCGCAGATCTCGATCAGGAACAGGTCGTGTATCCGGAACGGTTCCGCCGTCGAGGTGACCACGTGCGGCGCGGCCTCGATAATCGAGCGCGCCGCCCGAGTATCGCCCGTCCAACTCAGGCGGTTGGCGGCCTTAAACGAATAGCTGTATACGTCGGGCGCCAAAGCGATGACGCGGTTCCAGAGGCTGTCGGCTTTGGCGTACTCGCGCAGGCAGGTGTAGGTGTAGGCCAGCTCCTCCGGCCAACCGTAGTAGAGCGGATCGAGCTCCGACGCTTTGACCCAGCCCTGGATGGACTCCTCCCAGCGTCCCTGCCGCCGATACACGCCGGCGAGCCCGGCGTACACCTTGGAGTCGTTCGGCTGGGTCGCCAGCGCGCGGGTGAACTCCTCCAGCGCACGATCGAAGTCGCCGAGACAGTGGTAGTAGTAACGGCCAAGGGCCAGGTGCGTCTCGCCCAGATCCGGCGCCAGTTCGCGCAGCCTGTCGACCGCCGCCGCTGCCTGTGCGACGTGATCCTCGGACCGATCCGCCAAACCGAAATACAACAGACAATGCGCGCCGACCAGCTTCGCATACGGGAGCGCGAAGGTCGGGTCGAGCTCGATCGATCGCCTCCAGAGCCGGATGGCGGTGAGTTGGTCCGGCAGCTCCTCGCTCTGCCGATCGTAGTCGTTGCCGCGCAGGTAAAGCTCGTACGCCTCGAGATTCTCAGTCGGACGGCTCTCGATCTGCGCTTGCTCGGCCGGACTCAACACGCTTTGCAGGGCCGCCGCGACCTGCAGCGCCACGTCGCTCTGGACGGCGAAGATGTTCTCGGTCGTCAGCTCGCGATCGTAGTCCTCCGCCCAGAGATGCTCGTCGGTTCTCGCATCGATCAGCTGCACGTTGATCCGCACCCTGTTCCCCGCCCGCTGCACCCCGCCTTCCAATACCGTCGCCACGCCCAGCTCGTCGGCGATCTCCCTCAGGTTCTTCCGGGTGTCCCGGTACTCCATGACCGAAGTACGCGAGATCACCTTGAGGTCGCCGATCTTGTAGAGATGCGTCAGAATGTCATCGTGGACGCCGGCGACGAACGGCTCGGTGCTCTCGTCGCCGCTCAGGTTGTCGAGCGGCAGGACGGCGATCGACTTGCGGTCGGGCTCCGAGCCCGTTCCGCGAAGCACGTACCAACCGACCGCCAGGACGAGGACCAACAGCGCCACTCCAGCCATTGCGGCGGCCCGGGTTCCGCGCCCTCCGGCGAGTGCCTCGGCCCGCTTCACTCCCTGCGGCGTGATGTCGAACGCCCAGGCCAGCACCAGCGCGATGGGGAAGCCCAGCAGCGTGGCGACGACAACGAACGTGAGCGTCCACTCCGGCAGGTTCAACGCCGGAAAAGCAATTTCGGCGGCCTGCCAGATCACGAAGGCAACTACGGCGTAGACGACCGCGACACGGTAGACGCGACGCCGTCTCAACTCGGCCAGGAAGACGCTCAAGCCGGAACGCGAATCGCTCATCCTCTATCGACTCCGCTCCAGAAGTGCCTGGAACCGTGGGTCGTCGCGCAGCGGGTCCCAGAGCGGGTCGACCCGCAGGCCACCCACGTAGTACGGTGCCCGCTCGACCCACGAGGTCAGGAGGTCGAGCGCCTCCTCCGTCTGTCCCAGCATCGCATGAACTTCCGCCAGCGCGAGAAGGTTGGCGTTGCCCCATAGAACATCTACTGATGGCGGGATGGCCTCCAGGAGACGCCGCGCCGTCGCGACCGCCTCGGCCGAGCGACCGAGTCCGGCGTAGGCCCGGCTCAGATCGCGCAGCCAATAGACCTCGCCCCCCGCGCGCCCCAGCCAGTCCTCGAGGATGACCCGGGCGGAATCGTAGGAGGCGCGAGCGCGGTCGGGCATGACGCCCGCTTCATAGCTCCACGCCTTGGCGAAGTGGTAGTGGTAGTGGGACACCGAATCGTGTCCGAACGACTCGACCGACATCTGATCGAGCGGCTCGGCCAGCTCGTCGGCGAAGACCCTGAAGTACGAGTAGTGCCACGACATAAGGTTGACGGCGAAGGCCATCTCCCCCATGCGCGCCGAGCCGTCCTGCAGTACACGCCAGGCGCCGTCCCGATCACTCCGCACGTACCGGTAGTAATCGAGCTTCCGTCCATAGGGCACGATCTGGTCGGGTGCCAGGGCGATCGCTCGGTCGAACTGGCGCTCCGCCTCGGCGTAGCGGCCGGCGCGCGCGAGCGCGTCACCGTAGGACGTCGCCGTCTCCACCGAGCGGGGATCGAGCTCGGCGGCCCGCGCCAGCAACGGCAGCGCCTCGCCGGCCTCACCCTGTCGCTCCAGCAGGTCGGCTATGCGCGCCAGCAACTCCGCATCGTTCGGATTCGCCCAGCGCGCGCGCTCGTACTCCTCACCGGCGCGCCGGTAGTCCCGCCGACACTCGTAGTACCGCCCGATCGCCCGGTGAGCCTCGGCCAGATCCGGCTCCAGTTCTAGCGCCCGCTCCGCCGCTGCCCGCGCCCGCTCCAAGCGCCCGGCGCTCGGATCGTAGCCGTTCTCCCACACTTCGGCATGTGCCTCGGCGAGCGCCGCCCAACCCAGCGCGAAGTCGGGGTCGAGCTCCACCGCGCGCTCGTACATCTCCGCCGCGGTGAGCGGCGCCCGCTCCAGATAGCCGAGCTCGCCGCGGTTCAGGTAGTCGTTCCCGCGCAGGTAGTAGTCGTACGCCTCCAGATTTTCCGTCGGCTTGTCACCGATTCCGGTCGTCTCATCCGCCGTCAGCGTCGCGTCGAGCGCCTCGGCCACTCGCAGTGCGACCTCGCTTTGCACAGCCAGCAGGTTTTCGACGCTGAGCTCGCGGTCGTAGGTCTCGGTCCATAGATGCTCGTCGCCCTCGGCATCGACGAGTTGCAGGACGATCCTCACCGTCCCACCGGCTCGCTGAACGCCACCCTCCAGTATGTAGCGGGCGTCGAGCTCCTGGCCGATCTGTCGGAGATTCTTGGGGCTGTCGCGATACTGCATGACCGAGGTGCGGCCTCGGACGCTCAGGCCGCTGATCTTCGCCAGCCGACTGAGGATCTCGTCGTGAATTCCGTCGGTGAAGTACTCATCCTCTTGCAGGCCACTCCGGTTCACGAAAGGGAGAGCCGCTACGGAAGGCCTGACTGTAGCGACGGCATCGCTTCGCGGTCCGCCTTGGCCGACGAGCAACCAGCCCGTAGCCACGACTCCCCATACCGCCAGCGCGACCACGAAAGTCGCGAGCGCGTTGCGCCAGGTCAGGAGACGATGTCGCCGTCGCACCTCCCGGCTGGCAGCGACCGGTCCGCCTTCCACAGCCTGTTCCGGAGAAATCGGCTCGCTCGCCGCCGGCTTGCCGGCACCTTCCTCACGGACGAGCCCCGTCGCCACGACGATCGGCAGACCAA
This sequence comes from Gemmatimonadota bacterium, assembly GCA_039589375.1. GTDB lineage: Bacteria > Gemmatimonadota > Gemmatimonadetes > Palauibacterales > KS3-K002 > JASFMO01. The sequence goes on from JBDHHL010000210.1 coordinate 3,711, forward strand.
CGATGAACAAGACGAGGGAAAGGGCGGGAAACCACTGCGGTAGGCCGAGCCCTTCGGTCAACGCCTGGACGGCTTGATAGGCCATCAAGGCGCCGCCGCAATAGACCAACAGCACCTGCCAGAGCGATCGACGGTGAATCTCGACGATCAGCCGCTTGAGACGCGACATGGAGACTCCCAGCGGCTAGAGAGTGAGAGCTGGGTTGAGGCACCGTCAAAATGGGCCCCCGACCGTTACCGAGCAACGCGCGGCGCGGGTCCTCTGCCTGCCTCTCTAATCCGGCCGCACGTACAGTCCCAGCTGGCGGGCCACCGCAACCAGAGGTCTGTCCAGGGTCCAGAGCCCTATGCCCCCTAGCCGAGCCGCCGCCAACAGGTGCGCGTCTACCCACCCGATCCCCGCGCCCGCTAGCCGGTTCGCGTCCACAAAGGCGAGCACCTCTTCATGGCCGGCCTGCGGAGCTTGCGGCAAAGCCGACAACAGGGACAGGACTTCGGACCGGTCTTGCAGTTCGCCGCAGGCAAGCTCGCCCACCACGAACGGATGGCACCAGACCTCGCCCTCGTTCAACTGTCTGGCGAGGCCCGCGTTGCCCCGGCGCAGGTGGTCGATCCACACCGAAGTGTCGACCAGCAACTAAGAGCCCTTCTTCGCGCGCCGGCGACGGACGGGCTTCAGCGCCTTCTGGCTACCACCCAGTGCCGCCAGCCGCCTGGCGCTCTCTCGGGCAATCAGAGCGCGAAGTCCTGCGTGAATCACGGCCGTCTTCCCGGTGAGGCCGCTAAGCCGCTGGGCCTCTTGCAGCAGCCGGTCATCAAGATTCAAAGTCGTCCTCATGCATATCAATCTGCATATATGGTACATATTAGACAAGGCCGGCCAAACTTGCTTAGTCCGCCGAGTGGAGTCTAAAAGCCACACGTTTCAAGACCGAGCGGACCCGCTTATGTCTGCCGACCGCGCCGGGCAACGTAACAGAGGGTAGGCCAACCCAGGATCCTTACTTTCCCTTAGCTGTCCGCGGAATGGAACCGGTTCTTAAAGGCTTGATCCTCTTTCTTTCCTTAGCCTGGCGCGAGTGGATGGCCGCGTACAGGTCACACTCTAGCTGCCCGTTCAGCCAGAACTCGGGGGTAGTGCCGAACAGCCTGCTCAGACGAAGGGCCGTGTCCGGGGTGATGCCACGCTTCCCGTTGACGATCTCGTTCACCCTCGGGTAGTGCACGCCGATGAGCTCTGCCAGTCGGGTCTGGGTCAGCCCTAAGGGCTTGAGGAAGTCCTCCAGAAGTATTTCACCGGGATGGGTGGGTGGCCTGTCTGTGGGAAGCCGCCTCCTCAACATCGTCTGATCTCTCCGCTGCTCGATTCAGTGGTAGTCGATGATCTCGACGTCTACTGGACCGTCGCCCGATCGAGATGGTCGAGCCTGCGTCGGGCAACTCTCCAGAGCCGTTGCGGGCAATTCTTGCGAGCGCTGGCCGTCGAGCGCCCGTGGTAGATATCCTCAGTGCCACGATCCCGGAAAGAAAGGATCATCGGTTATACTATAATACCGTATATCGATATAAGCATCAACCCGCTCCCAGAACAGGCCACGCAAGGCCAGCCGCCGCTGACCTCACAAGACTCACCGGCCACGTGCATCCTACTCCAAGCGCGTCACAGGAACGTCAACTGCGGTGAGAATTCAGGCAGGAAACGACGCAGGTCGTAGCCGAGCCCGCTATCAGGTCGGAATCACGAATATCATGTGAGTACCATGTGACGATCAGGTGGCTATCACCTTGCGCTTGTCCGCTTGACGCCGGCTTGACGGGACTCGGTTCAGTTTGGTTCAGGACTTGAATCTGGAGTGTCGATCATGCGTAGCGTTGTTATCCTCCTGCTGGCCTGCCTGGTGCCCGCCCAACTCGCCGGCCAGGGTTCCGATGACCGGGCTCGCCGCTCTCCGAGGCGCCTCTCATTCGTCTTCGAACTGGGCGGCTCCGTCGGTGGTCCGGCGGTCGGCCTGGCCGAGCAGTTGCGCCAGGCTGGATTCGACGACACTACTCCGGGCGGATGCTTCTTCATCGGATGCAGCGAGCCGACCCCCCATCCGACGCAAGAGCGCCCGGACGGAGCGGTGGGCCTGACCGCCCGCTTCGCGATCAGCCGCGGGCTGGCAGTCGGCGTCGGCTACGGCAATACTTCGCTCGGCGGCTCGATGGGCTACCGACGGGATGTTGACTCGGCCTGGGGTGACTACGTACTCAGCCACTGGGACGCCACGATTCTGTGGGCGGCGGCATTCTGGAAGCCGGCCCCTGCCCTTCGCCTTGGCGGCGGTCCGGGCTGGTACCGGCTGGAGAACGTTCCCGAGGGGTCGAAGGTCTCCCAAGTCGGCCTCATGTTGGAGGCAGGCGCGGAAGTGCCGGCCAACCGGAGGTTCTTCCTAGACCTGGCCGTCCGAGCCCACCTCATTCCGGCCAAGGACGTCGAGCACGGGTGGACCAAACCAATAACGCTTCGCCCCGATTGGACCCACGTCACGCTGCTGGCGGGAGTCGGCGTGCGCCTGTGAGCAAGGCACCGGACGCCGTTTGGCGCAGATTCGCCGACTAGCGCACAAGCCGTAACCCTGCGACAGCCTCGGGTCGGCCCGTCGACCATCACGGCCAATTGGGATAGCAATCAACCCGGACGCGGCGCTTCAGCCAGATTGCGTCTTGTCCGGACTCCCTGTAGGTTGGCCGCCTCTGACAACGACAACTGTGCGCAACGAAGGAGCATCGAAATGCCAACAATCCGGAGGCTTCTGTCCATCGCCCTGCTCGCCGCGACATTCGGGATCGGGGCTTACGGGCAAGCAGACGCTCAGAATGCACCTGTCCTAGAGCGCGTTCTTCAGAGCGGCCAGCTGCGGGTCGGTATGTCCGGCAACCAGCCGCCCTTCAACGTTCGCAGCCGGGGCGGCTCGCTGATCGGGATCGAGGTCGACCTGGCGGCGGTATTGGCCGCCGCGATGGGTGTCGATTTGAACATCGTCACGAAGCCATTTGGTCAACTGCTTCCCGCGCTCAACTCCGGCGAAGTCGACGTCGTGATGTCCGGTATGGCGATCACCGCCCAGCGGAGCCGTGATTTCGTCTTCGTCGGGCCGACCATGTTCTCCGGCAAATCAATCCTGACCAAGTCGAAGACCCTGGCGGCGGTGACGGAAGCTGAAGAGATCAACCGGGCCAACATCCGGCTGGCCGCCCTCGAGGGATCCACCAGCCAGCAGTTCGTCGAGATGGCCATTCCCGAGGCCCAGTTGACCACCGTCTCGGACTACGACGAGGCCGTGGAGATGTTGCGCAGCGACCAGGTCGACGCGCTGGTGGCCGACATGCCGATCTGCCTGCTCACGGTTCTCCGCTACCCGAACGAAGGGCTCGTAACGTTGGACCAGCCGTTCACGATCGAGCCCATCGGTATCGCGGTCCCGGCCGGCGATCCACAGTTCCTCAACCTGCTCGAGAACTACGTAGAGGCGCTCGAGGGCGCGGGATTGATGGAGCTGATGCGAAAGAAGTGGCTCGAAGACGGATCGTGGATCGCTGCGCTTCCCTAGTACGAAGCGCTCTGACCCTCGCTGCGGCCGGGGGCCTCTAGCTCCCGGCGGAACGTTACCTAATGGTCGTGTGTCTCAGAATCGATCGGATCCGCCAGCGTCTGCGGGCCGCGCTGGGCAACGAGGCGGTCGAGTTCTTTCTCCGAGACGAACTTCGTGAAGCCTCTCGCGTGAGCTTCTTCCCAGAGAGGGTGAGTTTCGAACGGGATCGGGCGCCAGAAGCTGGGTCCACAGCGGCGACAGACGCGGAGTTGCAAGACGAGGATCTCG
>JBDHHL010000211.1:0-7608 GCA_039589375.1 Gemmatimonadota bacterium
AGCGGGGATCCTGCTTCGCATGGTTCCCTCCTGTGATGGTTGGGGTTCTGGGGCTACAACAAGCCTACAAAGATAGTAACCCGCCCGCCCCTGACAAGCGGTTTCCGTTCTACGCCTTCTCGATTATTCTCCCCACAGCCATGGACCTACGATCCAACTTGATCCGACCTCGGAGTTCGCTGCTCCTCCGTGTGATCACCGCACCGGTCGCGATTCTTCGAAGTCTCCACAGCAGCCTTCGAGAGACCGAGCGGCTCTATATGATCGTCGTGGCGGTTGTGATCGGCCTACTCGGAGGTCTGGGAGCCGTCGCTTTCCGCGGTTTCATCGAGTTCGTGAACCAGATAGCCATCACCTACTACGTGGCCAGCGAGTCAAAAGGCCACGGTGTCCCCGAGGTCATGGAGGCGGTTGCCCTGAAGGGAGGCCGTATCCGACAGCGCGTCGTCCTGAGCGAGCTCGTCGCCTCCGGAATCACCATCGGCTCGGGCGGCTCCGTAGGACGAGAAGGACCGATCGTGCAGATCGGTTCGGCCCTGGGCTCAACGATCGGTCAATGGTTGAAGCTCGACCCTCGTCGGCTGCGAACGCTTGTCGGGTGCGGAGCCGCGGCGGGCATCGCAGCGACCTTCAACGCACCGGTGGCGGGAGCCATCTTCGCGCTCGAGATCATCCTCGGTGACTTCGGCGTAGCCCAGTTTTCGCCCATCGTCATCTCGTCAGTGGCGGCCACCGTGGTCAGTCGCGGGATACTCGGGGACGTGCCGGCCTTCGAGGTCCCCACGTACAGCCTGGTCCACGCATCGGAACTATTCGCCTATGCAGGGCTCGGGATCATGGCTGGGCTTGCCGCCCTCGTATTCATTCGCAGCATCGATGCATCGGAGAACTTCTTCGAGCGGATCCGCATCCCAGGCCCACTGAAGACCGTCATCGGCGGTGCCGCGGTCGGCGTCATCGGGATCATGGCGCCCCAGGTTTTCGGCGTGGGTTACGAGGCCATCACCCAGGCCTTGCGCGGCAACATGATCTGGGAGTTCATGCTCGCCCTGGTCGTACTGAAAATACTGGCTGTCTCGCTAACGATCGGCTCGGGCGCTTCCGGAGGTGTGTTCGCGCCTTCTTTGTATATCGGCGCAATGCTCGGTGGTGCCATCGGCACCGTCGTTCAGATCGTCTGGCCCACAAGCACGGCCAGTGTCGGTGCATACGCCCTTGTCGGCATGGGCGCAGTGGTGGCCGCCGGGACCCACGCGCCGATCACCGCCATCATCATCATCTTCGAGTTGACGGGTGACTACAAGATCATCCTCCCGCTGATGATCAGCTGCATCATCGCGACCTTGCTCGCTACGCGCATACAACGCGCCTCGATCTACACGATCAAACTGTTGCACCGCGGAATCGACATACACAGGGGCAGGGCCGTCAACGTGCTTCAGCACGTCAAGGTCCGCGAAGTCATGCGACCGGCGGCCGCCACCGCGGCGCCCGAAGACGGTCTCGTCCCGTTGATCTCGAAGTTCATCGACTACCAGGGCCACACCGTATGCGTCACCGAGCAGGACGGCCGCCTGCTCGGGATCATCTCAGCCGACGAGATCCGCCCGGTCATGAAAGATCCGTCCGTCCTGGAGTCGATCATCATCGCCGAAGACCTGATGGTCGAAGGGCAATTCCCGAAAGTCACGCCCGACGACTCTCTCGCCGACGTGATGCGATTCCTCGGGACCTTCAGGGGCGAGGTGCCGGTGCTGGAGGAAGGGCGGCTGGCTGGCATCATCTGGCCGGAAGACGTCATCCAGCGCTACAACACGGAGGTCTTCAAGCGCGACATGGCCGGCAGCATGGCTTCTGCTGTGACGCCCGAGGGCGATGTCGGCCCGATCGCGGCGGCCGCCGACGCCGTGGTCGCCGAAGTGCCGGTCCCTCAGCCCTTCATCGGTCGCACCATCCGCGACCTCAACATGCGACAGCGCTTCCACACCAGCGTCCTCATGATCAAGCAGGTCGCGGAAGGCGAAGAACACCTCGACACCGAACCGGAGCCCGACTACGCCTTCCAAGACGGCGACATCATGCTGGTTCTTGTCCCCAATGCCGAGCTCCCCTACCTCCGCCGCGGCCACCCCCGCCGCCCCCAATAGCTCCCCGCACCAGCACCTACCCCTCTCCCCATCCCCATCGCCATCCCTATCGCCATCGCCATCTCGTGCCACCTAAGTCTCAAAAACAAAACAACTTACAAGAGCGGCCAACCTACACCCATTGTGTGTCCATGTATTGTCATAGATAAAACCTTGACAGACGCAGCCCACCGCGCTATCTTCGCCGCAATCCAGAGACGAGATAGTCGCTGCCCAGGATGGCAGCCCCATCTCAGGCAGCAACGACAGACGCCAATGCAATGGAGGAAACGGAAATGAACAAGAGCCTGACCACCCGCATGCTGAGCCTGGCGGTCGCCCTGCTACCGCTGGCGGCCTGCGAGAACTCGAACGAGCCCTTCGAGCCCGGCAGCGAAGTCGCCGCTTCGCAGTTCGAGATCCCCGCCCCGACCACGTCGGTGTGGGACAAGCCCAGCATCGTCGACATCGCCATCGGAGCTAATCCGGAGGAGTTCAACACGCTCGTCGCCGCAGTGGTCGCCGCGGACCTGGTGGACGTATTGAACGGAAACCGTCAGTTCACGGTCTTCGCGCCCACGGATGATGCCTTCTGGGCGCTGGGACTCGACAAGGACAACATCGGTAGTCTGGGCAAGGAGGCGCTGACGAACATCCTGCTCTACCACGTCGCTCCCGGCTCCCGGCCCTCGCAGAGCGTGGTGACCGCTAAGCAGATCCGGATGATGAACAAGGACTTCATCTACGTGGACGGCACGCAGCTCGAGGCAAACAACAGCACGGCAAACATCGTCGCGACGGACATCGACGCACGTAATGGTACGATCCACGTGATCGACGCGGTTCTTCTTCCCTAACTTTCGACACTCCTCCCAATATCCCAACGCCCCGCGGTCGGCGATTCGACCGCGGGGCGTAATCACGAAGGCCTCTTGCTCCTTTTGTCCCGTCCCAGCACCGAACTGCGACGGCCACCCTTCGCCTATTCCAACTTACGCAACTCGATGCGGCGGTTCAGCGCACGCCCTTCCGCCGTGTCGTTGCTGGCTACCGGATCGGCAGGCCCGTAGCCTCGCGCGGTCATGCGCTCGCGCGGGACACCGTTCTCCCTGAGGTACAACTTGACCGCGTCCGCCCGCGTCTGCGACAGCCACGTGTTGCGGCGCTCCGAGCCGGAGCTATCCGTATAGCCGGCGATCGCGATACGGATCGACGGGTTCGCTATGAGCGTCTGGGCGATTCCATCCAGCTTGGCACGGGCCTCCGGCTTCAGATCCCACGTGCCCGGCTTGAACGCGTTGTTGAGCGTGATCTTTGTCTCACCCTCCCCGAACAGAGCCGGGCAGCCGGTTGAATCGACCCGTGTACCGGGCGCGGTGTTCTCGCAGCGGTCACTCGAGTCGACGACCCCGTCGCCATCGCTGTCGCGCGTGATGGAGCAGCCCCCCGAGTCGACTGCGTCATCGGCGGCGGTACCGGGGCAGCGATCGAGGCTGTCGGCCACGCCATCGGAATCGGCATCGGGCTCGGGCAGCGCTGCCACCACTACCGCCGCGGGTACCTCCTCCACTTCCACCGGGGCCGGCTCTTCCTCGACGGCCGGTGGCTGGCAACCGTCGGCCTCGACTGTCGCGCCCGTCGGCGTGCCAGGGCAGAGATCCGCGTCGTCCGTGACGCCGTCGGCGTCGCTGTCCGACGGTGCCGGTTCCTCCTCCGGCTCCGCGGGCTGTGGTTCCCAAGCCCGAGGTTCAACGAACACCTCCGTACCGCTGGGACGGGGGCGCCCGCCCAACAGCACGCTTAGCCCGGCCTCGAAGCCAAGGCTGGTAGCATCGCGGGAGGTAGTCACATCATCGACATAGGCGGGCAGGTAGTCCGCCGTCCCGGCCAGTCGCAGCGCCAGCGTGCGGCCCAACCCTAGTCGAAGGCCCAGCAGTCCCGTCACCCCGCTGTCGCCGTACCACTCGCCGGCAGACTCGTAGGTGTTCTGGATGTAACCGGCACCCAGCAGCAATTGGAGGGAGCTCACGACGGGCTGGTTGTAGATCAGGCGAGCGTAGATCGGGACGTTGGTGACATCTCCGAGCGGCCCCCCCGGCTGCGCGGTCGAGATTACTGAGACCGCCGCCTCCAGCTCTAGCCGCGCCAGCGGGAAATAGCCGACCGACAAACCACCCCCGCCCTTGTTTTGCATCGTCAGGGCCGCAGCATACTCCCTGTAGTGACCCGACGCACCGATTTCCCACGTCCCCGCCGACTGTGCCGCCGCTGAGGTCGCAAGTGCCAATATGAGGACCCACGATGACACGACGCGTCGTATGAGCATGAAGACTTCCTCCTAGCGATGGATGTAGACGGCCGCGTTGGGGCGGCATCGGGTCTAGCGGCGTGAGGGAGGGCTGCCGAGGGAACGGCCGGCGGGTTGATAGAAAGGTAGCAAACGGACTCGACTATGCAAAGTACTTCGCACCTGTCACGTCCTCAGGGCGTCTACCACGGCGAGCCTGCGGCGCGTTGGATTGCCTGGACGATCTTGAGGTGATGCCGCGTGTGGATCTCCATGACGCGAACCCACTGGAACGGCGTCAGGCTCCCGAAAGCGAAGTGGTTGGTCCGGCCTCGCGAACCTTCGATCTCCCCCAAGCGGGCGGCGAGCGCGGCGACGGCCTGCTGCGACTCCTCTAGGTTGCGCCGCAGGTCTTCGCTCGAGCCCGTCTGCGGCTTCGTGTACTCCGGCGCCTTGCCGACCCCTCTCGGTATCCAGCCGGTCAGCAGAACGGCACGACCCACCAGTGTGGGTCCGCCACCTGCAACGTCGGCTTCGGAATCGAGGATCCCGCGGATCGCGCCGGCCATCGCCTGATTGGCCTTGGCGAGATGGTCGAGGTGATCCGCCACACTCCAGGTCGAGACGGGCTCCGCCCGGAAGTAGAGCCGCTGGTCGGACTCATCGGCCAACCGCCGGAGCCGTTCGGCCAACTTCATCACGTTGCCGTGTACTCGGCGCATGCGACTCGCTGCGCTGTCCTTTGCCTGCTCACCAGAGGCGTCGCTGGGCGACTGGGAGTGCGACATCGCGATCAAGCTCCGAGAGTAGAGATCAAGTCGGCTCGCGTAAGGATCGACAACGCACCGTCCTCGTACCGCACCAGCACCGCGGTGCACTGGCCCTGCAGGTGCGCAGCGAGCTCGCGCACAGGAGTCGACGCTTCCACAACGGGGAACGGCTCATCCATGACATCGTGTACCAAGCGGGCCCGTGCGTCCGGCTCCTTGATCAGGCGGCTGAGTATGCCCGTTTCCACCAGGCTGCCCACGACATCGCCGTTCTCGGTCACAGGCACTTGCGAGATGCCGTGTCCGTTCATGACGTCGATTGCGTCGGCCAGCGTAGTGTCGGCGGAAACCGAGATCAGGCGCTCGCCGCGGGCGGCTTCCATACCGATGGACTGCAGAACGCTCTCCGCGGTGAGCGGCTCGACCTCTTCCAAGAACCCGTGATCCTGCATCCACGCGTCGTTGTAGATCTTCCCCAAGTAACGAAACCCGCCGTCGGGAAACAGAACGACCACGACCTCGTCTCCGCTCAGTTCGTCGCGACGTGCCCGCAGCCACTGGAGCGTCCCAGCCATGACCATCCCGCACGAACCACCGACGAACATGCCCTCGTCCCGGCACAAGCGGCGAGTCATCAGCATCGATTCTTTGTCCGTGACTCGAACGAAGTCGTCCACGACGTCGAAGTCCATGTTACCGGCCAGGATGTCCTCGCCCACGCCCTCGGTGACGTAGGGATGGATCTCTTTCTCGTCGAACTCGCCCGTGTGGAAGTACTTCCAATAGACCGAGCCGTGCGGGTCGACCCCGACCACTTTCACGCCCGGGTTCTTCGCTTTGAGCGACTTGGCCGTCCCGGAGATCGTGCCGCCGGTGCCCGCGCCCGCGAAGAAGTGCGTCACTTTGCCGGCGGTCTGCTCCCAGATCTCCGGCCCCGTTGTGCGAATGTGCGCCTCGGTATTGGCCGGATTGTCATATTGGTTGACGTAAGCCGAGTTCGGGATTTCCTGCGCCAATCGGCGAGCCACCGAGTAGTACGACCGCGGATCATCCGGCGCCACGGCCGTCGGGCAGACGATGACCTCGGCCCCCAGCGCCCGCAGCACGGCGATCTTCTCCGGGCTCTGTTTGTCGGTCGTGGTGAAGACGCACTTGTAGCCGCGGACGATGGCTGCAAGCGCCAGCCCCGCTCCGGTGTTCCCGCTCGTGCCCTCTATGATCGTACCGCCCGGATCGAGCTCCCCGCTCCTCTCGGCCGCCTCGACCATGGTGATCCCGATACGGTCCTTTACCGAACTTCCCGGGCCGAAGAACTCCAGCTTGGCCAAGACGGTGCACGGCAGGTCCGCCGCCAGCCGGTTGATCCGCACAAGAGGCGTGTTCCCGATAGTACCGAGGATGTTCTCGTGCCACATCAGCCTAGACCTCCTCCACCATCGTGTGTCGCGTCCGCTGAGACGTTTCTTCACAATCAATGTACAGAAGTAGCCGGTTCCTGAGGTTTTGCAATCCTGAAGGCCTCGACCGCTCGAAGCCGTGCACGGACTCGGGGCTTTGACTACAAAGCGCGGTTCAGTGCGTCAGGCCGGGAGGTGGGAACCCCTTCATGACTTTGGCAACGACCTCGTCGACGTACTTGTCGAGCTGCTCCGGACGCGGTAGCTCCCACATCGCTCCCTCGGCCCACCCACGCCATACCAACTCCTCGGTCCGCGCATCGACCACGTCGACCACCAGCGTGCCCGGGGCGACACCGCCCAACGCTCCGCCTGGGGCATAGCCGCGGCGCGCATAACCGTAGACCGGGAACGAGATCGCGAAGTAGGGATAGCCGAAGCCGTACGAGTACGGGTAGCCGAAATGGGGATATCTGAAACCATAATAGGGGTAGCGGTAACCGAAACCCGGATAGCCGTATCCATATCTGTACGGCCGGCCGAACGCCACGCCGAACCCCACGGATACGTTGACGGGACTTCGGTAGGCGCCGCGAGGAGCAGCACGACCGCGCTGGTCCGCACGGCGGTCCGGCACGATCGGATACACCGATACGAGAACGTCCGGCTCGCCACCGGTGTTCTTCACGAACCCGCGGTCGGACAGCTCGCTCTCCACGGCGCGCTGCAGCCTTCGCTCGAGGAACGGATTGGCCCGCTCTAACGCCGCCTGCTCATCCTCGGTCGGGAGGATCCAATCATACGTCTTGAACGCCGTGAAGCTCGCCTGCGGATCGTAGTCCGAAGAATACTTGACGGTAGAGCACGCGGCCGCCAACGCGAGGATCGCGACCAACGCCGAACGAGTGTGCCAGCCGTTCATGTTCCTTGCCCTTCCTGCAGATTGCGAACTACCCTGCCGCACCGCTCGACCGCACCAGGGTAATGAGCAGATGGCCAACCATCGGAGACCATACCTAAATATAACC
>JBDHHL010000212.1:0-7460 GCA_039589375.1 Gemmatimonadota bacterium
AGCATGCGCTGGCTGGCCTGCGTCGCCTTCGCATTACACCTGGGCGCTGCGGCGGGCCGTGGCCAGGAGCTCGAGCCGCGGGCGCTGACCAACGTACCCGTGGGCACGAATTTCATAGCGCTGGCCTATGCTTATGCGCACGGTGACATCCTCCTCGATCCCGCCGTTCCCATCGAGGGTCTGGATTCGAACCTGCATACCATCGTCGGCGCGTACGTGCGCGCCATCGACTTCTTCGGCCTCTCCGGCAAGGTCGACGTGACGGTCCCCTTCGCTGGTGCGGATTGGGAGGGCCAATTGGAAGGAGTCGACACGACGCGGTCGGTGACCGGATTCGGCGACCCTCGCGTTCGCCTGTCGGTGAACCTGGTCGGTGCGCCGGCGCTCCGTGCGGCCGAGTTCGCTCGCTACGTCCAGAGGACGATCGTCGGCGCCAGCCTGCAGGTGATCGCGCCGCTGGGCCAGTACGATTCGTCCAAGTTCATCAACTTGGGCTCGAACCGCTGGACATTCCGCACCCAATTCGGCGTTTCCCAAGTCGTTGGCCCCTGGACGTTCGAGGCGATAGCTGCCGGCTGGTTCTTCATGGACAACTCCAACTTCTTCGGCGGCTCCAGGCTGGAACAGAAGCCGCTCCTGGTCGGGAAGTTGCACGTCATTCGATCGTTTCCCAAGGGATTCTGGCTGGCGCTGGACGGTGGCTACGGCTACGGCGGCCGCACGATCATCGAGGGGTTCGAGCGCGAAACACGTATCTCGACCTTTCGCTTCGGGCTGACGTTCGCCGCACCGATCGCGCGCAGCCATACGCTGAGGCTTACCGCGATCAGCGGGGCCCGCGTGGAGCGTGGCGCGGACTTCGATGCCGTGGGCGTGTCCTACCAGTATCGCTGGGGCGGCGCGCCGTGAGCATATTTACGTTCAACCGCACGAATGTCGTCATGCAGGAGATCAACAGGGGGCTCATATGGCCAAGCGAATCTGGCCGCTCGTGGTCTTGCTAACCGTCGTCTCCGGCGCTCCGCTGGCGGCTCAAGCGACATCGATCGAGTTCGTGCCGTACGGCGGAGCGTTCTTCGCGACGGGCGACCTGGCCGGAGCGACGCTCATCGACACAGTCACCAGCGAACAGACCGCCGTCACGCTGCGTCAGAAGACGGGGCTACAGCTCGGTGGGCGGCTGGTGGCCTGGTGGTCGAGGACCGTCGGTTGGGAGTTCGGCTTCGCGTATGCGCAGAGCACGATGGAAGCGAAGACCAACGACGGAAGCGACTTATGCGGCGAGGCGGACACTCAATGCAATGCCAACATCTGGTACGCCTCCTCGAAGGTCCTCTTCCGCTACGCCCCTCAGCCGTACAAGGGGTGGCAGGTCTTCGGCGGTGCCGGGCTGGCGGTCGCCGGCCACGTCGGTGAGTTCTGGGAGGAGGGCGATGCGTTGACCGACCTGGGCGGCGTGTTTAACGTCGGCGCCTCGCTCGACCTGTCGAAGGCGATCGCGATCCGCATCGACGTCGAGGACTACCTCTATCAATTCGAGCCCACGCTGAAGGATGACCCGCTGATCGGCAGCGTCGAGACATCGAAGCTGCAGAACGACTTCGTGATCTCGGCGGGTATCGTGCTTCGCTTCTTCGGCGTCTGAGGCGGGAGGTGCCACATGCTACGCTTCAAAAGGGTTCCTGGTAATCGTTTTTCGACGTCCTTGCCTTTGACTCTGGCCGCGTTTCCCTGGCTGCTCATCGCTGGAACGGCGGCGGCTCAGACGGACGACGTCGCCTCGGCTCGACAGGATCTGGGGCGAGCCGGCCTCACCGCGACCGACTCGCTGGCGCTACCTTCGGTCTTCTCGCCGAATGCGGCGCAGGCGCTCCGATTGCCGCTGCGCCTTCCCGCGACGGCGTCCAATCAAACCGAAGAAACGAAGTGGACCCAGACGCCCACGTTCAAGAGCACCATCGCCGCGGCTTCGCTTATCACGCTGGGTCTGTTCGCGTTCAAGGACGAGGGTTTCCTCAACCGCAAGGACATCAGGGAGTGGAGAAACACCTTCATCCCCGAGTTCGAGGACCACTCCGACGACTACACGCAGTTCACGGCCGGATTCTTGGCGTTGGGCTTGAACGCGGCGGGAGTCAAGGGCAAGCACAATTTCCTGCGTGCCTCGGCAACGTATGGCGGCGGTCTCGGCCTGATGTTCGTCTCGGTCCACACGATCAAGAACCTGTCGGAGGTCGAACGTCCCGATGGTTCCAGCAGGAACTCTTTCCCGTCGGGTCACACGGCGGCGTCCTTCGCGTCGGCACGTTTCCTCGACAAGGAGTATGGGGACGTCCACTACCTGTACAGCTTGGGCGGTTACGGTGCTGCGGTCTACACAGGTGTCTTCCGACAACTCAACAACCGGCATTGGAACGCCGACGTGTTGGTGGGCGCTGGCATAGGTCTGCTGAGCGTCGATATCGCCTACATCCTCATGGACGACATCTTCGGAGACAAAGGGAAGAACGCGCCACGGCCACCCAAGCCGGAAGGGCCGCGGGGCAGCCCGTCGTTTCTCGACTTTCGTCTTGGCTATGCCTGGCAGGTGGGAGACCTCGCGGACCGGAAAGAGCTTTTCTCCGCCGACGACGGTTGGAGCGCCGGCTTCGAGGGCGCCTACTTCTTCAACGACTACATCGGGGTCGGTGGCGAACTGAGCGTGGCGGCCTTCACGATCAACAATGAGAACTACGTCCCGGAGGACTCCACGATCTTCGATGTCGCCGATGACCTGATCACCCAGCCGTTCGGTGCCCAGTCCACATTCATCGGCCCCTTCTTCAACCTGCCGCTGGGCGACCGATGGGCGCTGAACGCGAAGGCAACGGCCGGCTGGTCGGCGGGCGCCACCGCCACCCTGAATGCGGTGCTGAAGGAGGAGTTCCGCGAAGAATTCGGTGTCGACGAGGTGCCCGTCGCGGTCTTCGACCCGAAGGGGACCTACGGCCTCGCTGCCGGGCTGTCGTTGCGTGGAATGGTGAGTAAGCGCATCGGTGTGCGAATTTTTGGCGAGTACAACTACAGCAGCCCCGACTACGAGATCAGCAGCGTCGTCAGCGTCGATGAGGGTGGTAACGTCCTGGTCGGCCCGGTCGAGGAAGTCGTGAACGTGGACTTCTCCTATCTGAGCGTCGGCGCCTCGGTATCAGCGATGGTCTGGTGAGACGTTTCTCGACCCAGTCTCGCGTCATCGTCGTCTGGGCTTCGCTGCTGGCGATAATCGGCCATGCGAATCGCGCTCTCGCTCAGGAGGGCGAAGGGGAAGCTGTAGCGCAGGACTCGGTCCCGGAGGAGGACCCTGGAGTTCGTGTTGGCTACGGCGACAAGGGGTTCGAGTTCGAGACGGCCGACGGCAAGTTTCTTCTGCAGATCGAGTCGCGGTTTCAGTTCCGCTACTCTCATCCGCGCGACACCGACCCGGTGACGTTCGACGCGTTCCGCGGTCCCGGTCAACATCTGTTCAAGCTCAATCGCTCCCGGTTGAAGGTCGGCGGTCACGGCTACCGGCCGTGGCTGAAGTACTACTTCGAGTACGAGTGGGGGGCGGGCAATCTTCTGGACTTTCGCCTGATGGTCGAGAAGCTGCCGTACCTGAGGCTGAAGGTCGGACAGTGGAAGGTGGAGTACGGACGCGAGCGCGTGATCTCGTCGGGTAAGCAACAGATGATGGACCGCTCGATCGTCAACCGCCCCTTCACCATCGATCGTCAGCAGGGGATCTCGCTCTACGGCCGCCTGAAGGCTTCGGGCGCCGCCGACTTCAACTACTGGGCCGGTGTCTTCACCGGGACCGGCCGCGGGGCGCGAGAGAACGATGACGGGCATTTGATGTGGGCGTTCCGGGGGCAGTGGAACTTCCTGGGCCGCGAGGTCGGGTTCACCGGCTCGGACATCGAGCACCACGAGCAAGCGGCGGGCCTGCTCGCGATCGCCGCTGCCACGAATCGGAGCCCGTACACGCGATTTTCACAGGAGGGCGGCGGGCAGCTGGAAGGGTTCGAGGAGGGTGGGCTGGGCCAGTACCGGGTCAACCAGTGGATGGGCGAGACGGCGCTCAAGTACCGGGGGCTGGCGTGGCAGCAGGAGTTCCACTGGAAGCGAATCGAGGACACCCGGAACGGAACGACGACGACTCTGGTCGGCAACTACGCTCAGGTTGGCTATTTCCTTCACAACGTTTGGTCTGCAGTTCCCCGACCGTTGGAGATCGCACTTCTCTACGCGTTCTATGATCCCAACGTGGACCAGCGAGACGATATGCAGCAGGAGTTCTCGGCGGTAGCCAACTGGTTCTTCAGCGGTCATCGGAACAAGCTCAGCGCCGACCTGACGTATTTCACGTTTCAGGATCCCGCTCTGGGTGATGAGGAAGGACTGCGATTTCGATTGCAGTGGGATATCTCGGTCTAGACTTGCGAGTTGAGAGAATTTTCGCTGAAAGCACGAGGCCACGTCAATGAACACAAGTCGAACGAAACATTCCGGAAGTCGTAGCGCGCTCGCGGCGTGCCTGGTCACGGCCCTGCTGGGGCTCGCGTGCGCTCAGGCGGAGCATGAAGGCGCGAGCGAACACGCCGGCGTCGTCCACTGGGGTTACGAGGGGCAGGAAGGGCCGTCGCACTGGGCCGAGCTGAATCCCGCCTGGGCCGTCTGCGGTGACGGGACGCACCAGTCGCCGGTTGACCTCGGTGAAGCCGTCGAAGGGGGCGGCGCGACGCTTCGGACCGACTACGGGAGGGGCACACT
This sequence comes from Gemmatimonadota bacterium, assembly GCA_039589375.1. Lineage (GTDB taxonomy): Bacteria > Gemmatimonadota > Gemmatimonadetes > Palauibacterales > KS3-K002 > JASFMO01. The sequence continues at coordinate 4,789 of JBDHHL010000212.1, forward strand.
GTCCATCGCCCGCAATGCGCACGTCGTGGACTTTCTCGACAACGGACACACGATCCAGGTTAAGTACGATCGGGGCAGCACAGTGGCGGTGGGCGACCTGGAGTTCGAGCTGGTGCAGTTCCATTTCCATGCGCCCAGCGAGCACACCGTCGACGGCCGCCACTATCCGATCGAGATGCACCTGGTTCACCGGTCGGAGGACGGCGAGCTGGCGGTGATCGGCGTGTTCATCGAAGAAGGCGAGCATCATCCGGCCTTCGAGGCGCTGATCGAGGGTCTACCCTCCGAGGTGGGAGAGGAGCGCCACTTCGAAGAGGTCGAGATCGACGTCGACACGTTCATGCCGCCGCAGGACCGCTTCTACCGATATGAGGGCTCGCTCACGACTCCGCCTTGCACGGAGGGCGTGCGCTGGGCCGTCATGGCGAAGCCGGTTCGCGCCTCCGCCGAGCAGATAGCGGCGCTCGACGCCGCCATGCCCGAGAACAACCGGCCGGTACAGCGCCTAGGGGAGCGCGAAGTCGTCTTGATCTTCCGGTGAGACGACGTGGACGGTGAAGGCGAGGTGCGAGGCGGAAGCTGCAACCGAGCGAAGACCCTCGATCGAAGGCCGGCGGTGGCCTCGCTTGCTGTCCTCACCCTCGGGCTGCAGCTGGCCGCTCGCACCGGCCACGCTCGGGAGCTCGAGCCGCGGGCGCTGACCAACGTGCCGGTGGGCACGAACTTCGTCGCGTTGGCTTATGGCTATGCGCGCGGCAATATTCTCCTCGACCTTTCGCTTCGGGCTGATGTTCGCCGCACCGATCGCGCGGATCCACACGGTCAGGCTGACTTTGGCGAGCGGTGCGAGGGTGGAGCGCGGTGCCGACTTCCATGCTCTCGGCGTCTCCTACCAGTATCGCTGGGGTGGTGGTCCGAGAGCCGGGTTGCCGGACAGGCGCGGTACCCTGGCTCGGGCGACAGCTCCATCGGGGCGATCCCTGCGTACGTCCTCTCGATAGGGGGCCGGCATGACCTGACGGTGACGGTCAGTATGGAAAGGAACTTGACACGGAGAGAGACGACACTCAGCTTCGGCGGCGGATATGCCATCAGCTTCCAAGGCGGCGACTTCTGGGGATCGGTGTTACTTCGAGGGCCTCATCTTTGAGTCCGGTAGAGCCCCCGCCTGGCCCGATGCATTAGCCTGCTGGGAGGGGTGCAGATAGATATAGATGACTGACCACACAAAGGCGGTGGCTCTCTACGGCGCTACTGGAAACGCGCTTTCGAGAGCTGAAGCGCGTTCGATAGCGCGGGAGTGGCACAGCATCCTCGACGCCATCGCGATTGGCTACGATGGGCCGCGCTGAGATTGAATGCTTCAAATGAGGAGGTGCGATAATGAAATCACCAAAACAACACCTGATTGGGCTGTTCGCCGTGCTGTTGGGGGCGACCACGGTTGCATGTGGTAGCGGACTACAGGTCCAGACCGACTTCGACCCTGCGGTGGACTTCAGCAGCTACGCGACCTTTGCCGTCCTCGAGGAGGCGGGGGACGCCACGGCGCCCGGGTTCTGGGACGCCCGCATCAAGACCGCCATGGCGTCCACGCTCACGGCCAAGGGGTGGCGACAGGTCGATTCGGCAGACGAGGCCGAAGTCGCGGTCGGCTATCAGCTGACGACGGATGAGCGATCGTCCTTTCAGACGGTGAATACGGGCTGGGGTGGTTACGGGTACGGCGGCTACGGAGGCTGGTACGGGGGCGGTACCATGGGTACGAGCACCACCACCGAAACCCGGTACGAGGTAGGCACACTGATCATCGCGATGTTCGACATAGCGCAGGAAAAGATGATCTTCGTCAGTGTCGGGAGCAAGACCATCGAGGAACGGCAGCAGACCCCGGAGGAGGCCCAGGCTAACATAAACAAAATAGTCGACGAAATGCTCAAGGATTTCCCGCCTGGAAGCAGCTGAGGCAGGAAGGCAGGGGATATTGGCGGATCAGCACGCCTCGGGAAGCCGGAAGATACGGGTCGGCTGGACGTTAGAGCAGCGGCCGCTTCTCGTTGGCAAGCTTCACGCGATCCGGTCGCTCGCCCAAGGGTGGTGGGTGGCGCTGGACGGTGGCTACGGGTCATGGCGGCCGCTCGATCATCGAGCGTGTCGGGCGCGAGACGCGCATCTCGACCTTTCACTTCGGGCTGACGTGCGCTGAACCGATCGCGCGCAGCCATACGGTCAAGCTGACCGCGGTCAGCGGGGCCAGGTGGAGCGTGGCGCGAACTATCGATGCCGTGGGCCTGTCCTACCAGCATCGCTGGGGTGGCCTTCCTTGAGCCGGCTCGCCGGACTGGTAGAACGTGACCCTCGATGTGGACGACCTCATCCCGATCGATCCGCGCTACTACCGCTACGAGGGCTTGCTGACTACGCTGCCTTGCCTGGAGGGCGTGTACTGGCTGGTGATGGGCGAGCCGGTCGAGCTGTCGCGCCTGCAGATCGAAGCGTTTCGGTCGGTGATGAAGGTCAACAACCGGCTGGTCTAGCCGCGCAATGACCGCGGCCGACGATCGAGACGACGGCTGAGTAAGGGCCTTCCGCCTAAGTTCCGCAGAGACAGAGGAATTCCAGGGGGGACGAGCTGCCCAGCGAGATCGGAGAGGCTTCGCTGGACTGGTTTC
>JBDHHL010000213.1:0-7459 GCA_039589375.1 Gemmatimonadota bacterium
TGAACTGCTTGGTGATCGAACCGATCCGGAACTTGGTGCTCGGGGAATTCGGTACACCGAGTTCCAGGTTGGCCATGCCAAATCCTGAAGAGAGCAGGCTGACGCCGTTCTTGGTGACCATGACCGAGCCACTGAAGTCGGCGTCCTCCATGTAATCGGCGAGCAGGGCGGCAACGTCTTGGCCATGAACCGGCATGGCCGGCGAAGCGAGACCGAGGAGTGCCAGACCGACCACGCGGGCGATGGTGCTGCGCGAGCTCATTCCGGAGTCACTTGCCATGGGTCCCGAAGCTGCGGTATCGCGTCCATCAACAGAGCCAACGCGCGCTCGAGGGCTGGGTAGCCCTCGTCGTCACCCTTGGCGTGGCCAAGCCGAACCACCACGAGATCGTGCGTCGGGATGATGAACGTGAATTGTCCACCGGCGCCTGCCATGTAGAAGGCGTCCTCGGGGACCGGCCAGGCGTTGGTCCGATTGAGCCAGAACATGCCGCCGTACCGAGGCTCTGGCCAGGCTGGAGCGGGCGTCCGCACGAAGTCGACCCAGCCCTCGGGCAGCAGTCGCTCGCCGTTCCAAACGCCGTCTTGCAGGTAGAGCAGCCCTAGGCGCAACCAGTCGCGGCCGGTTCCCAGGTCGTAGCCGTTCAGCAGGAAGTTGCCGTAGGCGTCTGCCTCCAGCACCATACGGCGGATGCCCAGCCTGTCGAAGAGATGACGCTGCGGGTACAAGAGATACTCTTCGCCACGGGCGATGGCCGCCTGCTTGATCAAATAGTTGAGCGTCAGGGGGTCACAGTTGCGATAGCGGCCGATGGTATTCGGCGGCCACTGGAGCGGACGCGTGATGGCCCATTGGTAGGCGTCGATGGCGCCCGTGTACACGTACAGGTGGTCCGGGTAGCCGGCGGAGTCGGAAGCTTCAAATCGAATGCCGCTCGACATCCGAAGCAGGTCAGCGATGCGGATGGCGGCCCGCGGGTCACCCGGCTGCTGCCACTCCTTCACGGGGGCGGGTCCCCAGAGGTCGTAGACGCCCTCGTGAACCAGTTGGCCAATCAGTGTCGCTGTGAGGCTCTTGCCCATGGACCACCCGGGAAGGGGCGTCGTGTGATCCACTCCCTGCTGGTATTGCTCCGCGATGACGCGTCCCTTGTAGGCAACTACAAATGCTGCGGTGAGGGCTTCCGGCGGTTCGAACGCAGAGGCGGTCGCGGCCGCCAGCTTCGCGGCATCGATCTCCGAAGGGAGCGGCGTATCAGGCAGTCGGTCGCCCAGCGGCCACGCTTGCGTCGCGGGATCCGGGAGCGCCGACCTCACCCGCACCGGTGTGAAGTAGACAGAGTCGGCGCCGCGAGCGAGAGTGACACACCCTTGATCGCCATAAAGCTTCGCGGTGCGCGTCACACCGTTCCGCAAGGTCAGGTGCACCGCCTGCTGGCTCAGATCCACAACCGTGTCGGTGACGACGTACCGGGTCTCGCGGGGTGACACGGCAAAACCGTTCTCGTCCGCCGCCGTCGCCAGGTCACGACCCGTGATGAAGAGAGCCGAACACAGAACCTTCGCGAATCCGGCCGCCCCGTGCTCGAGCGGATCGCCCGGCGGCGCCTCCCAAGTAGTAGGCAGCTCCTTCGCAATAGGTCTGTCCTGCGTTTTGCTGGGGTCGCATGCCGACAACAGCACAACGGATAGCAGCAATAAGCTACGCATCATCGTGTGTCCTATCGTCCAGGCGAGCCATCCTTTGGCCGTTTGCAGTTGACTCCCGCGAGCAACGGCCTCGGAGCTGGATGACGAGTTGCGGGGAAGCAGCAAGAGCAACCGGCTGTCTCAGACGGCGACGACGGTTGCTCCGCCAGACGGCTCCGCCACGAAGAGTTGGTCCTCAAGCCGGCCCTCGAACTCGCGCTTCCCGTAGTACCGATCGGTTAGCGCCTTCAGCACTCGTTTGGTCTTCTTCTCCGAGCACAGCGCGACTATACAACCGCCCAGGCCGGCGCCCGTCAGACGCGCGCCCGCGGCACCGGCGTGAGTGGCGAGCTCGATCAACTCGTCCAGTTCCGCGCAACTGACCTCGTAGTCGTCTCTGAGGCTTGCATGCGACTCGGTCATCAAGCGCCCGAATGCTCGCAGGTCGTAAGCCGTCAGCGCCTTCTCCGAACGGCGGACGCGTTCGCGCTCGGTAGCCACGTGCCGGAAGCGGCGGAGCAGGGGCTCATCGAGGATGTCCTCTGCGGTTCGGACCAGCTGGGTGGCCCGCCGCTCGGCCAGGAGAGCTGGGTAGGAGTCGATGCGATCCGACAGCCCCAGCGCCTCCGTCATCTGGGCCAGAGCCTCCCGGCACTCGCGAGTTCGGCTGTTGTAGGTCTCCCGAGCCAGGCCCGACTTCTCAGCCCGTACCAGGCTGAAGGCGATCACGAACTGCCACTCCGGAGGTATGAGGTGAGCGGTTAGCCTCAGCGGGCCGAAGTCGATGCGGCTGGCCGAGTGCCGCCGGGCCGCCAGGCAGATCGCCTGGTCCATGCCACCGCCGCGCGTGCCGACGTAGTGCTCGGCCTCCGCCAGGATCTCGGCGAGCCTCAGCCGCTCTATCTCGATCTCGTTGGCGTGTAGAATCGCGAGGCCACTGGCCACGACGATGGCGGAGGAGGAACTCAGGCCGGCAGCTACCGGGATGTCGGAATGAGCGACCGCGTCGAACCCGCGTTTGATCTTGAAGCTTCCCCCGAGTCCCTGGGCGGCCGCCTTCGCATAATTGCCCCAATCTCCTGCGGGGTAGGGATCGATGGGTGTGGCGAGCTCGAACTCGCGTGGCGCGTACCGGTCATCCGTACTGGCCATGCGGACGGACGTGTCCGACCGCTCTCGGTACAGAACCGAGACGTGACGCTGGATGGCCATCGGGAGCACCGACAGTCCGTTGTAGTCGATGTGGTCCCCGATCAGGTTTACGCGCCCGGGGACGCACACCAGGTGAGCCCCGTCCGGCGAGCCGTAGCGCTGCTCGAAGACGGGTCGGAGACGATCGAGGTGAGAGGTGTCGATTGTAACCGTCTCTTCTACTCCCTTCTCGTGCCTCCCCGCGCCAGGCCTGAGACCCTTCCATCGAGGCGCCAACTCGGGTCTGCGACTACGCCGAGGTGGGCGAGAGCGGTGACTGCCACATCAACGATGTTCGGATCGAATGAGGTGGCTTCGCGGGAGGCCGAAGGTCCGCTCGCCAGATAGAATACTGTCGTTTCCTCCGGACTTAAACCGCCGTGGCCGCCCTTGTCTTTGTGCCCGTGGTCGGTGCTGACCAAGATTAGCCAGTCCTCCTGGTCGAACGTCGCTCGGCTACGGACCGCTTCCACCAGAGCTCCTACGTGGGCGTCCGCCGTTTCGATCGAGCTGTAGTACTCGGCGGCGAGGCCGCCGTATTCGTGTGCGACCACATCCGGGTTGCCGATGTAGACGAACGAGGCGTCGGGGTCCTGGTTGGCCAGGTAGCGCGCGGCGGCGGCCACAGACGCCTCGTCGGCGCTGTCATAGCCGTTCTCCTCGCCGTCGAACATGAGCTTGGCGTCCACCGTGTCGCCGATCAGCGGTCCCCCGGAGTCCGGGCCGCCCAGAGGCGGCCAATCGACGACGGCGAAGGTGGAGAACTCGCGGTCCACCAGTTCCAACCGGGTCAGGAAGTCGGGGTAGTTCGCATAGTCGTTAGACGTGAAGTCGTTGTTCACCACGCGGTGCTTCTCGGGCCAGACTCCCGTCAGCATGCTGGACCAACCGGCGCCGCTGATGGTCTGTGCCTTTGTCGTAACCTTATCCGCGAAGGCTCCGGCGGCGACCAGCGCGTCGATGTTGGGTGTGTTGACCTCGGCCAAGACGTCGGGCCTTACCCCGTCGAGCCCAATCACGAGAACCTTCTTCACGGGCCCCCGCTCGGCGCAGCCCAACGCCAGGATGAATGCTACGCAGAAGATAGAGGTAGTCAGGCGTTTCATCGTCTTCCCTTTGCGAGTATCGCCGGAGATCTCGGTCCTAGTACTCGTCGCTCAAGCCAAAAATCTTGCGGCGCGTAACCCATTTGCCGCGCGTGAAGTCCGGGAACTTCATCGGTGCACTGCCCATGGCGATGGACTGCTCGGACAGCGGGCTAATCACACTCCAGGCGGCTGCGTCGTATACGTCGATGGGTGGCTCGACGTCACGCTTCACAGACTCGATGAAGGCGTGCACGACGAAGAAATCCATGCCGCCATGGCCCGATCCGGCCGCGCGATCCTCGTGGCGGCTCCAGAGCGGGTGGTCGTGCTGCTGCTCGTACGACTCGAAGGGCTCCCAGCTATGAGGCTCTGGGCTGACGCCGTGGATGTAGATGGTTCGCCCGTCGTTCATCCACAGTCCCTTCGTTCCCTGCACCCTGAATGCCAGGGAGTAGGGCCGAGGCAGGTTCGTGTCGTGGCTGACGATGATGGTCTCGCCGCCCGCGCACTGGATGACCGTGGTGACGATGTCTCCGAGCTTGAACCGGACTTTCGCGTTGGGGTGATCCTCGCCGCCGACCTCGACGATGTGGTCGTGCAGGCCGCGCGTCTTGGTCGCCGTGGAAGTCAGCGTCACGAAGCGGTTGCCCGAGTTGATGTTGAGCATCTTAGCGACCGGGCCGACTCCGTGGGTGGGGTAGATGTCGCCGTTCCGGCGAATCGAGTGCTCGGTACGCCATTCCGCTTCGCCGTTGGCGCCCGGCCCAAACTCGGCTCCGGGGTTGAACTTCACCCCCCGAAGGTCGTGCTGGTACCCGCAGTGACAGTGCATCAGTTCGCCGAACATGTCCTGGCGGACCATGTTGAGGACCGTCATGACGTCGCGGCGGTAGCAGACGTTCTCCATGATCATGCAGGGCATGCCGGTCTGCTCGGACGCGTTCACCAGGTCCCAGCATTCCTCGATCGTGACGGCGGCGGGCACCTCGACGCCGACCCACTTGCCGGTCTTCATGGCCGCGACCGCCATCGGCGTGTGCCATAGCCACGGCGTGGCGATGATCACCGCGTCCATGTCGTCCCTGTCCACCAGGTTGAGAAAGTCTTCCTCGCCCTCGTAGAAGCCTTTGGGTTCCTTGCCGTGCGCCTCCTTCACCATCTGCCGAGCCCGCTCGACCCGATCGGGCTTGACGTCACAGACGGCCTTGATCTCGGTGTCTTCTCTCTGCAGGGCGAGGCGCAGCAGCCAGGTTCCGCGGCCGCCTACACCAAGAAACCCGAGCCGCACCTTCTTGTCGGGTCTGCTCGTTTCGGCGTTGAGGAACTTCGGCCACATGGAGGCCCCAATCGCCGCCCCGGCGCCTGCTTTGAGAAGATCCCGCCTGCGTATCGACATGTTGACTCCCTCAGCCTGTGAGTCGCGCGGACTCGCGGTGAACGTGTGCCGCGACCGGTCGCGATCGCTGCTCGCGCCGGTCGGTGACTCTCGACTATTTCACTCTCAGCTCCAACAGTAGCGGCCGGTGATCAGAGGCCACCGGCTCGTCGATGACACGATGCTCGACGACCTCGAATCGATCCTCGGGTCGGTAGATGATGAAGTCGATCTCCCGATCCGGAGCATCGGACGGAAACGTGAAATGGTCATCGCCCTTGTCGGGAATGTGCCACGATTCCCCCAACAGAGCCATGACGTCGGAGTCGGGTCTCGAGTTGAAGTCTCCGGCCAGTATCACGGGCCTCCGCTCATCTCGGAAGATCTCGGTGAGGCGCTGTGCCTGCGTGTAGCGTTCATCACCGGTCCAGACGAGATGGATGCCGACGACGATGACCTCGGGGCCGTCATCGCCAACGCGGATCGTGCCGGCAAGCGCCGCACGATGCTCCACGCCCTTCGGCAGCAGGTGGTTCGTGTGAGAGATGAACGGATACTTCGAGAGCAGCGCCATCCCGTAGCGCCCGCCCTGGTAGTCGAAGAAGGTGCCGAAGACGGAGTGCATCCCGGTCAGCTCGCCCAGCACCGTGGTCTGATCGACGCCGCTGGTACGTTCCACCACGCTATCGACCTCCTGCAACGCGACGACATCGGGATCGAGGGCGTTGATGACGCGGGCGATGCGTTCCAGGTCAATGGCTCCGTCCATCCCTTCACCGTGCTTGATGTTGTAGGCAAGGACGCGAAGAGTAGGCGAACGCGGGACCGCCTGGCTCTGCGGCGGAGTCGCGGTGCTGGATGGAGCGATGCTGCAAGCGAATGTGGACGCCAACAGCGCGAGGCCGACGACGCACTTCCACGCCGGTCGCGAGTTCTTACGGTTCAGCACGGGCCTGCCCATCGGGTTCGGAGCTTCCTTTCGCCGTTACTGGTTGAAGTGTTGCTTGGCCAGATCTGCCGGCGGACCGTCCTCGACCGAGAACGGCCTCAACTGGAAGCTGTAAGCGTACGCCTGATAGTAGAGCGAGTAACGGGGCAGCCCGGTAGGTCCCCAGCTGGTGATCCCACCGACGCCCATCTGCTTGTAGTCGATGTTCAGGTTGACCAGGTCGCGCTCCACCAGTTCGCCGGCGTGGCGTTGTGCCTTTTCTTCGCCGGGGTCCAGGTCGTCCACCGTGTAGTGCAGCGCGCTCATGCTCAGCAGCGGAAGACCGATGATCAGCAGCCCCACTCCCTCGTCGTTGGCCAGAGCCATCCAGCGCACGTCCGTCTTGTTCCCGTTCTCTTGCGGACGCACGTAGGGGTGGAACTGCTCGGCGACGGTGCCCTGATAGAGGCCTACGGGCGCGCCGGCCTTGCGGTCCCAGTAGGACTCGTGGGGGCCGCGGCCGTACCACTGCACGTTGGCGAACTCCCGCGGCAGGGTCATCTGCATGCCGATGCGTGGCATCCGGGGCAGCCCCTCGTCCCGCGGCTCGAAGTGGTTGTAGACGGTCACCGCTCCGTTCCCGAGTATCGTGTAGAGGGTCGAGTAGCTTGCGCGGCCGGCCTCCAGGCGCGAGCGGGCTCGAATCTGCACGGCCTGCGGCCCCTTCTGCATGACCGATACGTTGCGGACGGTCCTCCGCTCGCCGGCATCGCGCCAGATCGACAGCGTCTTCTGCCAGCGGCCGCCGAAATCGTTGTCGGTGGGCGCTCGCCAGAAGTTGGGTCGCGGCCCGGTCAGGATCAGCTCGGTCCCTCTATATAGATATGAAGTGATGACACCCTCGTTCTTGTCGAAGGTGAGGGAGAAATTTCGTCCGGATATGGCGACGGACGCCTCTTCATCGACGACCTGCAAGGGCGGTAGAGACTCGATTGACCGGGCGGCCGCGGGTGTCTCGATAGGCAGCGGAAACTGCTCGAAGGCGACTTCGTGGCCCTCCGGAACGAGATCCGTGGCTTCGGTCGTCGCAAAGGCGAGGTTCAGATGATACTCGACTCCGGGGGCCGGTTCGAGCCGCCGGATCGGGAGTCTCAGCTGCCGGCGTTCACCAGCCGCGATGTCGAGCTC
>JBDHHL010000214.1:0-10147 GCA_039589375.1 Gemmatimonadota bacterium
TGGCGAGCAGGAGAGAAGCCCAGCGGAACAGGGCCGCGTACCGCTCCTCCATCACGGACACCCAGCCCAGGTACAGCGCGGCCGACATCATCATGATGTTGAGGGCGGCGAACGTCGCCACTCCGAGCCGCACCATCAGGCTCCGATCCGGCAGGCTCTCCTCGCCCAACAGACGAGGCCGATAGCCGAGCGCCGCCACCCTCCCGGCCAGGGTCGACAGATCAACCGCTTCGGGGTCCCAGCGCAGGGTGGCCCGACCCGTGGCGTAGCTCACACTCGCCTCGCGGACGCCGGGGGTTCCCTGCAGCAGGTGCTCTGTGACCCACACGCACGAGGCGCAGCGGAGGCCGTCCACCACCAGCCGCACCTCGACCGATCCGTCTTCGCACACGTGTACGGGAACAGTGTCCCACCCGGGGCGAACCGGGCCGGGGCGCGGCGCGTACTCGGCCCGCTCCTCGTAGTAGCGCTCGAGGCCGGCGTCCCGGATGATCGCGGCCGCCATCTCGCACCCGTGGCAGCACCAGGTGTCTTCGGGACCCTCGACGGGCGTGCCGCAGTGGGGGCAGCGGGACAGGTGGCGGGAGGCCGTAGCCGGCTCGGCCGACCGGTCGGGGCGCTCGCTCACGGAGTCGCCGTCGGACGAAGTGGAACCGAGGACGGGGTCGTCCCCCTCAGCGGGCTTCCGTGTGGTATGACGGTACAACTTCGTCCTGCCCTGATACGGCGATGTAGATGAACACGGCGTTCATCAGGATCACGATCGCCAGACCGACAGTAATGATGACGGGCCACAGGATCCGATCGAACTTGCTGGCCTTATTCGCCAATCTGCGCTCCGGTCTTGAACGTGGGATGAAGAACTAACTCGTCCTCGCCGTCGCTGACGCTGACGTCGAACACCGTCGTCCGGCCCAACTCCGCTGTCGGCGGGACTCGAACTATCAGCGGGATCGTGCGTGCCTCCGTGGACGGGATCTCGACCGGGCTTGCCAGCACCTCGGCGTCTTCCAGTCCGGACACCTCGATCTCGTATCGGACCGGCGTCTCGCTGGGGTCCTTGTTGATGATCTTGAGGAGGAACGTGTTACGTGTGGAACCATCCGAGTCCACCGTGAACAACGATCCGGGCGCCCGGTTGACCGATGCCTCGAACGGGACCCGTCGCGCGATCAGTACACCCGCGGCCACGACGATCGCCAGAAGCAGCGACCCGTACACGAACGTACGCGGACGCCAGCGGCGCGGCGTCCGGCCCTGCTCCTCCGCTATCGATCCGTAGGCCACGAGCGTCGGGTGCCCGAGCTTGCTCATCACGCTCTCGCACGCGTCGATGCACAGCGCGCACTGGATGCACTCGAGCTGGAAGCCATCCCGGATATCGATTCCCTGCGGGCACACCGCCACGCACTTGTTGCAGTCGATGCACCGGCCGTCCTGCGCGGCCTTCTTCCCGGCCTCGCGCGGCTCACCGCGTTCCGTGCTGTACGTGATGATCAGCGACTCATCGTCCGCCAGGGCGCTCTGGAAGCGGGCGTACGGGCACAGGTAGCTGCAGAACTGCTCGCGAAACCACGTGAAGTCCCAGAACCAGAACAGAGCGATGATCGCGGTGATCGAGTACTCAACCGGTCCGGCCTGGCCTGTCCACAGCTCCCGCGCGCCGGCGAAGATGCTCATCATGGCCATGGCCAGGAAGACCGACACGGCGAGGAACAGCAACCACTTGGCTCCCTTGCGCCACGCCCGGTCGAACGTCCAGCCCCTGGCGTCGCGTCGCTTGCGAGTCAGGCGGTCGCCCTCGATCCACAGCTCGATGGGCCGGATCCAGGACTCAAGGAACACGGTCTGCGGGCACGCGTAGCCGCACCAGATGCGCCCGAAGATGGCCGTAAAGAAGAACAGCGAGAACACCAGGAACCACAGTATGAGGAGCAGGATGAGACTGTCGGATGGCGTGAAGATCTGGCCAAAGTGGTAGAAGCGGCGCGCCGGGAGGTCAATCAGGATAGCGGGATGCCCGTTCATCATGATCCAGGGCGCCGCGAGCAGCAGCAGGTGCAGGGCGAAAAAAGTCCAGCGACGGATCGTCGTGAACTTGCCCTTGATGGACTGCGGGTATACCCAATCCCGCGTCTGAGAGAAACCCAGCACCACTAACCCAGCCTTCGGCGGAAGGCGTCGGCCCGGGCGCGTCCACCCCCCGGGCCTCGGCTCACTCGCCGACGTATTCCGCGTTCTTGCTCAGTACGTAGGCCGCCACCTGGTTGATCTTCTCGGGCCCGAGGATCGGCCCCCAGGCTAGCATGCCTTTCTCGACCACGCCATCCGTGATGATCCGGATCACGGTCTCCGAGTCGCTGCCGTGGATCCACTCATCATCGTTCAGGGGAGCGCCGATGCCTCCTTCGAGCTCGGCACCGTGACACGGCACGCAGTTCTGCGCGTAGATCGGCTCGCCAGCCGCCACGGCCTCGGGCGTGATCGCGAACGTGGTGGCAGCGGCAGCCTCCGCTGGCCAGCGCACCTCGGCTGCCTGCATCTCGGCCGCGAGGTGCCCCTCCTGGGAGCGGTTCCCGATGAAGTGGTAGTGAACGCCGTAGGCCAGGGCCCACACGATGGTGATCCACATGAGCCCCAACCACCAGTCCGGCAGCGGGTTGTCGTATTCCTCTATACCGTCGGACTCGTCCGCGTGGCCGAGAATTTCATTCGTGTCCTTGCTCAACAGTCGCCTCCCTCCTCGAAGGGGAGCCTGGCGGCATCTTCGAACTTCTGGCGGTTGGCGGGCCGGTAGGCATACCACACCCAGGCGAAGAAGCCGGCCATGAAGAGAATCGTCATGCCTGCTCGATCAACGGGTTCATCAGTATTCGATCCCTTCCCGCTGCATAGCGGCGCGGCCGTCCATGCCGAGTCGCTGCAGGTAGGCAATCAGAGCCACGATCGCCCGGTCGGGCTCGGTCTGGATTCCGGCGTCCCGCAGCCGTCCGACGATCGCGCCGCCCTGCGCGGCCAGGTTCTCGTCCACCCCAGCTATATCCGCTTCGGAGTAGGGAGTTCCCGTCTTCCGCAGGGCGACGAGGGACGCTCGCACGTCGGCGGCGTCGATCGTCTGTGTGAGCAGCCACGAATACGACGGCATCACGCTGCCCGGGCTGGTGCTGCGCGGATCACGCATGTGCTCGTAGTGCCACGCGTCCGGGTATTTGTTGCCGACACGGTGAAGGTCCGGACCGATCCGCCGCGAGCCGAGCTGGAACGGTCGATCGTACTGGTACTCCCAGGCCCGGGACCACGCCCCGTATCGCAGGATCTCGGCGCGCATGGGGCGCACCCACTGCGAGTGGCACAGGTAGCAACCTTCGGACACGTAGATATCGCGCCCGGCCACCTCCAGCGCCGTGTACGGCGTTACGTCGGGCGATACCTCAGGCCCGGCCGGCGTGAACATCGGTACGATCTCCACAACCCCGCCGATGAGTATCGCGATCGTCGCCCATACCGCGAAGTTCAGCGCGTTGGCCTCGAAGACCCGCCGATGGAACTTACCGTAACTCTTCTCGGAATCCTGGTTCATCGTTTCGTCAGCCATCGGTCCCTCGCGATCAGCTGGCCGGAACGGGCGCCGCAGCGTCCGCCGAGACCGGCTCCGGTCCCCGGATGGTCTTGAACAGGTTGTACATCGCCATCACCGCGCCGACGAAGTACAGACCGCCGCCCAGCAGGCGCAGCCAGTAGAACGGCTCGAGGCGGTGAACGATGTCGATGAAGATCGGGTTGGTCAGCAGGCCCGTCTCGCCGACGGTCCGCCACTGCAGCCCTTCCATGAGGCCGGCGGCCCACATGGAGACCGTGTACAGCACGATGCCGATCGTGGCGAGCCAGAAGTGTTGGGTAGCCATGGCCGGCTTGGCCAGGGGCCGGTTCCACAGCTTCGGCACCAGCCAGTACATTGTCGCGAACGTGATCATGCCGTTCCAGCCGAGAGCGCCGGAGTGCACGTGACCCACGACCCAGTTCGTGAAGTGGGCGAGGCCGTTCACGGCCCGGATCGACATCATCGGGCCCTCGAACGTGCTCATACCGTAGAAGCTCACACCCACCACCATGAACTTGAGCACCGGGTCCGTGCGAAGCCGGTGCCAGGCGCCGCGCAGCGTGAGCAGGCCGTTGAGCATACCGCCCCACGAGGGAGCGAGCAGCATGATGCTGAACACCATCCCGAGCGTCTGCGCCCAGTCCGGGAGGCCGGAGTAAAGGAGGTGGTGCGGCCCGGCCCAGATGTACAGGAAGATCAATCCCCAGAAGTGGAGAATCGACAGTCGGTAGCTGTAGATCGGCCTTTCCGCCGCCTTGGGGAGGAAGTAGTACATGAGGCCGAGGAACGGCGTCGTAAGGAAAAAGCCCACCGCGTTATGCCCATACCACCACTGCACCAGCGCGTCCGTCATTCCGGAGTACAGGGGATAGGAGCGCAGGAAGGTGGCCGGGATCGCCAGGTTGTTGACGATGTGGAGCACCGCGATCGTGATCACGAACGACATGTAGAACCAGATCGCGACGTATATGTGCTTCACCTTCCGGATCGCGATCGTGCCGAAGAAGTTGATCGCGAACACCACCCAGATCAGCGTGACCGCGATGTCAATCGGCCAGATCAGCTCGGCGTACTCGCGCGACTGCGTGATCCCGAGCGGATATGTGATCGCCGCCGACACGATTATCGCCTGCCAGCCCCAGAAGTGGATCTTGGACAGCGCGTCGCTGAACATGCGCGTCTTCAAAAGACGCTGCATCGAGTAGTAGATGCCGGTGAAGCAGATGTTGCCGGCGAAGGCGAAGATCACGGCGTTGGTGTGGAGCGGGCGGAGTCGGCCGAACGTGGTCCAGGGCAAGCCCAAGTTCGCGGGCCACCACGCGAGCTGCAGCGCGACGAGAACGCCCACGAGCATGCCCACTACTCCCCATATGATCGTCGCGACCGCGAACTTTCTGACGATGTCATCGTCGTAGTTCAGGGCCGGGACACCGGCGCCCGCAGAAGCCGCCTGTTCCATGTGTATCCCCGGTTGTCGCAGGTTGAGATGGCTGGGCTTGTCAGGTATTCTTGTGGTGTGACTCGGCTCTAGCAAGCCCCATCCTTCAGACATTCCTCGTCGCTGCCCCCGAGACCATCAGGTGGCCTGATGCTCGAACTCATTGGCGGAGCCGGCGTTGCCGGCTTGATAGGCAGCATTCACTGCCTCGGGATGTGCGGCTCGTTTGCCGTGGCGTGCGGGGGCACGGCGCGCGAGTCGTTTTGCTGGCACGCGGGTCGCTTGACCACCTACATGGTCCTCGGTGCCCTGGCAGGCGCATTCGGCGGATCGATCCCGGGCCCCGGCTGGATCGCGGGCGTGATCTCCACGCTGCTCATCGTCTACTTCGCGGCTGTGCTCGCCGGCCTGCTGCCCGAGCCGCGGGTGCGTATCCCGGGAGTGCAGCGAGCGGCGAGCAAGCTCATCTCACGCCCCGAGGCGGGCGCACGCTACCTGTTCGGCCTGGTGAACGGCCTGCTTCCGTGCGGGCTCGTGTACGCGACCCTCGCGGTGCCGGTGGCGCTCGGTGATCCCGCGACCGGTGCTGCCGCGATGCTGCTGTTCGGCCTGGGCACGGTCCCGGCGCTGGCGACCGTCACGTTCGGCCTAAGGAAGTTCGCGTTCCGGGACATGCGGCTGCGCCGGCTGCTGGCGGTGGGTGTGCTCGTAGCCGGCCTGTGGTCGATCGGCATGCGCCAGGGAGTGCTCGGGTCCGGGCACGGAATGCAGCACGGCATAGAGGAGGGCGACGCTCCGGCCATGGAGCACATGCAGCACGAGGAGCAGCCGGACTCCGAGTGAGGCGGAGACCGACGGCGCCGATGTATCAGAGGCTGGGGGCGGGCCGCTCGCTCCGGCCTCCCCCGCGCTCACGCCTGCCGGCGTGACCGCGGGCTCGCTAACACCAGCTTCGCTCGGCGACCCGCACCCAGCCTCAAGTTCAGGCACACAGACAGCAGAACCGCCGCTTGCAGATGACCTACGTACTGATCTTAGTGAGGTCGGGCCAGTCGGCGGTCTCGTAGCTTTTTTGGAGCGCCGTAGCCAATCCCGGCACCCACCGGAGCCGGCCACCCGGCGTGTTGCTGAAGCGGATGGAATCTGAAGAGAAGACGTGAGGGGTCGTTCCCGATTCCTCGATCGCCTCGATGCAAGCGGCGTGAGGTCGGGCTGTTTCCAGTCCACAAGGTATGTGTGTGTCGCCGGCGACCGCGTCGATGCAGGTCCACAGCTTGGCGACCTGGGGTGTAGCATAGGGAGAGGGGTATTCCACGACGCTGCCGTCGCTAAGCCGCGCCGTTATCGGTGCCGACTCGCCGGGGAAGCTCACCGTCGCCTCCTCGAACTGCAGGGCGAAGCGCGGTTCAACGCTCTCGTCATCGGCGACCGAGTGTGAGGCGAGAAACAAGAGCTCCGCCCCGTTCGCCGTCCGCACCTGCGCGGCGACGGTGTCGAAGGTCTCGATGTCGTTCGCCCGCGCCAGTCGCGCCGACACATCGATCGGCTTTGCGCTGCGATCCATCTCGGGGCCGAACAGGAAGAGCATGCTGTGTAGATCGTGGGCCATGGCGTTGCAGGCCGGACTGTCCAGGATCCAGCGTCCGGCGGGATCGCGCTTGCGACCGGCCCAGTCGTTGCGGTGGTAATAGCTCTCCGTGCGAGGCCAGAGGGTCAGAGAGCGTCCACTCTTGGGTTTTCCGAATCGACCTGCGAGGATGTGCTGCTTGAGGTCCAGGATCGACCGGGCGAAGGACCACTGGAATCCGACCGCCACAAAGCGTCCCGCGTGATCGCGCGCGTCGATCATGGAGTCGACGTCGGCGGTGACCGCGGCGGCGGGTTTCTCGACCAGCACATGAGTGCCTTGGGCCAGCGCAGCACATACGTGTTCCGCATGGAGGTGGATGGGCGAAGAGATGATGGCCAGGTCCGCGGAGCTTTTCCGATAGAAATCCTCCAACGAGGAGTGGATGGTTGTGCCAAGCGCTTTCAGATCGGCCAGGCGGGCGCAGTTCTGCGGATACGGGTCGACGGCACCGACGATATCACATCGAGAGCCCTGCGGTTCGTCCAGCAGCGCGGACAGGTAGACCTCGCCGTAGCCTCCCAGGCCCACCAGCACGGCGGTGACGGGTTTGTCCATCACTCTTCCAGCAAGTTGACCTGGCTGCAACTTCCGGTGCGGCGATCGATGCGTAGGGTCTTGATCTCGAACGGGTGCATCTGCACTTCGGCGCGCACACCGCAACAGTCGAGCGACAGGGTCGTCTTGCGTCTGCGCCCGGTGGGCTCGAATAGCCTGACGATCAGGTCGTCGCTTTTTTCGGCGCGCTTGAACGCCGCGAGCTGAGCGGCTCGATCGCTCAGGGTCGGGCCCGCCTTGGGCAATGCCCCCCCGCCCGACGGCCAGTAGGCCAAGGCGAAGGGCCGCTCGTTGTGCGCCAGCGCCTCGCGGTCCACCGCGGTCAGTCGTTCGCGCTCGCCTCCTCCGTTCAACCAGAATCGGAACACGTGCTCGCCTTGATCGATGCGGGGGACGAAGCGGTCCTGTTGTACGATGGGACGACCGGTGAAAGTCGGGTGCCCGGCGTGCGCTGGCGCGCGCAGCAGCGACAGACGCAGCTCGCCGCCCTTGAAGTCGCAACCGTAGGTCGTGTCGTTGATGACCGTCAGTGCGCGGGACCTCTCGCGCGAGATAACGGCGAGCCACTTCTGAGCGACGGTTTCTTCTCCGTTGGCGGGCAGCTCCTGAGCGCCGTACGCCACCCGTCCCAGCAGCGTGGCTGTGTGCCAGGGCGTGGGCAGCGCGAGCTTCAGCATGCGGTCCTTCTCCTGCCACTGAACGCGGGTCTCGATCTCCAGTTCCGCTCCCGCGCGCGGCAGTTTGTAGCGCTGACATATCGCCGAGTCACCGTAGCCGAAAAGTGCCTCGACCACGGCGCGGACCGGTCCATCTTCGATCACGCGCACGGCCGGCAGTCGAGCTCGAGAGACGCCGGCGAAGCGGGCCGCATCGGCCTGATTCATTAGCTTGAAGCGACCGGCGGTCTTGCGGAAGCTGTTCTCCGTCTGTCCCCAGGGGTCGGCATCATCGTGCATCACCAGGGGGCGACAGGCGCCGGCCGACAGGTAGTCGTCACGGCCCACGCGGTAGCGATCGAGCAGGCCGGTTCGCGCGTTCACGATCACCTCGAGCTCGGCAGTCTTGAAGCGGAACCTGCCGTCCCGTAGCCGGAGCGTGGGGGTGGGCTTGCGGGCGGTCTTGTCGAACCGGCAGTCGAAGCGGTTCATGCGCCCCGGCTCTAGCTTGGCCGCGAACACGACCCGCTTCCGATGGTCCTCGTTGATGTTGCTCTCCTGTTGCTCGGCCTGAGCGCGTAACTTCCGTCCGCCCGCCGTCACGGTGGGCACACCGTACTGATCTTCGCGGTCGGGCCAATAAGGCTGCACCTCGCACTCGACTACCGTGTGGACAGGGAAGGGATGCGGGTTGTAAACGAGGATCGGATGCGTGCCCTCCAGCCCCGGCTCCTGACCGGCAGCAAGTGCAAAGAAAGCCCGTGTCTTTGCTCTGGAGACTAGCGTGAGGCCGTGGCCGATATCGTCGAGCGCGCTACACTCGACCGATGGTGTCGATGTTCCGGGCAGTATGTCGTGGAACTGACTTCTCAGCAGGGCACGAGTTGCTGTGGCCAGTTCGGCATCGGGGTACTCCATCAGCCCCTGAGCCCAGGCCGTCGTCGCCATCTTCTCGGCTAGATACAGCTCGTTCTCGAGCCGGCGATGCTGGCGCTTCACCCGCATCATGGATGTGTAGCAGCCCACGGCCCACGGATTCAGGTCGCCTGCGTAGCGGGGCAGCCGCCCGGCTCGGGCTCGCAGGTCGGCGAAGTAACGCTCGGGGTTAGAGTGGACGATGCGTGCGCCCGGCGTCCCCGCCATTAGCTTCGCGACGTCTCGTAGATCAGCCCGGGAGGGCCCGCCTCCGTGATTCCCCACACCCCAGGGCACCTGGAGCACGGGCTTGGAAGCGTTGCGCTGCATCCACTCCTCGATCTTCTCGGCTGTACCACGCGGCGGCGAGTTGTAGTGTGGCTCCGCGAGCGCGGCGGTCACCTCCGATCCGTCGAATCCTATCCAGGTGAACTCGGCCGCAGGTACCGGCATCTGATCGATAAACGGGCGACAAAACAGGTACGAGTCGTAGCCGCTCTTCGCGAGTACCTGCACCAGGCCGCGCGAGTGTCCGAACGAATCCCAGTTCACTGCGGTTGTGGGCTCGACGCCGAACTTCTTCCTGAAGTAGCGCCTGCCAACCAGGATGTGCCGCACGAACGATTCGCCGCTCGGCAGGTTGCAGTCCGGTTGCAGATACCACCCTCCCGTTATGTGCCAGCGGCCGCTGGCTACGAGCCGGCGGATGCGCTCGAATAACTCTGGGTCGTACTCCTCGATCCACTCGTGGAACTGGACTTCGTTGCGGTTGAAGACGAAGCCGTCGAACTCCTCGCACAGGTCGCAGACGGTGCGCGCCAGCGCCAGCGCTTCGCCCGCACCCTCCGGCCACTCCCAAAGCCAAACGGGATCGAGATGAGAATTGCACAGCAAGTGGACGGTGCGATCGGGTGTGTCTTCGGGCATTGTTGGTCGCCCCTCGGTGTGTGTTCGTCCCGAGCTTGAATCGTTCAGCACAGAATCTCGATCTGGAGGTCGGCCGTCGGAAGAGGCAAGCGTACGCCGTCTTTCCGCCACGGTAGCCGCTCGGAGCCCGCGCGGCCGCCGCGTTCCGCGAGGGAGCCGGCACGCCTGACCGAGAGATCGAGCTTGCATTCGCGCACGCGCAGCGAAGCCTCCATGCTATCGAGCCCTTCCAACAGGTGCGGCCGGATGGTGACGCCGTCGTGATCCGGCCGCACGCCGAGTAGATGGTGCACGTAGAGCGTGATTAGCTCTGCCCAGGTCCAGGGTGGGATTCCGACTTGCGGATACGGGGGCGCGATGCGGGGCCCGTCGTTCTCGAACCAGGTGCCCGCCGCACCGCCGGGCGACCCGGCCAGCCAGCGAAG
>JBDHHL010000215.1:0-7411 GCA_039589375.1 Gemmatimonadota bacterium
GTGGTTCACGACGGCCTGACCCGCAGGCGCTTCCACTCCCATCCCATGGTCCAGGCGGCGGAGCTCCTGCTTCAGGAACGGACGCCGCGCTCGGTGAGTGTGACCCGGCCCCGGGGTGAGGAGGTCAGGGAGGCCGCGCTGGTCCGCGACTTCGTCCTTCCCACGCTGCGGCGATTCGAGTCGCCGCACGACATCACGCCCCGCACGCACCTCCTCTCGAACGGCCGCTACACGGTCATGGTCACGGCGGCGGGCTCCGGGTTCAGCCGCTGGCGCGAGCTTGCCGTTACCCGCTGGCGCGAGGACACGACGCGTGACTGCTGGGGCACGTTCGTCTTCTTGCGCGACGCAGAGACCGGAGACGTCTGGTCCGCCGGCTTCCAGCCCAGCGGAAGCGAAGCGGACCAATACGAGGTCGTCTATTCCGAGGACCGGGCCAAGATCATGCAGCGGCACCGATCCCTCACGACGACGCTCGAGATCGTGGTCTCCCCCGAGGACGACGCCGAGCTGCGCCGACTGACGGTGACCAATCTCCGGAACCGGGACCGCGAGATCGATTTCACATCCTACGCCGAGATCGTGCTGGCTCCGCAGGGCGCCGACGTGGCCCACCCCGCCTTTTCCAACCTCTTCGTCGAGACGGAGTTCGTTCCCGAGCTCGGCACCCTGCTCGCGACTCGGCGCCCGCGTTCGGCGGACGAGCCGCAGGTCTGGCTCGCCCACCTGGCCGCCGTGGAAGGGGAGACGGCCGGCAGTTTGCAGTACGAGAGTGATCGCGCACGCTTTCTGGGCCGGGGCCGCGGGGTTCGAACGCCGCTCTCCGTGATCGACGGGGGGCCGCTCTCCAATACGGCAGGGACGGTTCTGGATCCCATCCTGAGCCTCCGGCAGCGGGTGGCGATTCCTCCTGGAGGCTCGGTCCATCTCGTGTTCACTACGCTGGTCGCGTCCTCCCGAGAGGAGGCTCTCGAGATCGCGGAGAAGTACCGCCAGCCGGCAACGTTCGAGCGAGCAAGCTCGCTGGCCTGGACACAGGCCCAGGTCCAGCTCCACCACCTGCGGATCACCCAGGACGAGGCGCACCTCTTCCAGCGTCTGGCCAATCGTCTGCTGTATGCCGATCCCACGTTGCGCGCGGCACCCCGGGTACTGGCCAGGAACCGCGATGGCCCGTCCGGGCTCTGGCCGTTCGGCATCTCCGGCGATCTTCCTATCGCTTTGGTGCGCATCGAGAGGGACGAGGAGCGGGACGTCGTGAGGCAGCTGCTTCGGGCGCACGAGTATTGGCACCTGAAGGGAATTCGCGCCGATCTGGTGATCATCAACGCGAAAGGCACCTCCTACATACAGGACCTCCAGGAGTCCCTCGAAGCCATGGTGCAGACGATCCAGTCCGCGGCGGGCCAGGAGAGGGATAGGGAGCATGGAGAGGTATTCGTGCTCCGGGCCGACCTCGTGCCCGCGCGGGACCGGATCCTCCTGCGCGCGGCGGCGCGTGTGGTGATTCTGGCGCGCCAGGGTACGCTCTCCGAGCACGTGGTCCGCCTGCAGCGGTCCAGGCTCGGGCCGGTTCCGCCGCTGCTCCGCGCGGCACGCGAGAAGGCCAAGACCGTTTCCCCTCCCGCCCTGGAACTCGAGTTCTTCAACGGCCTGGGTGGATTCGCAGCGGACGGCCGCGAATACATCACCGTTCTGGGCAAGGGACTTTGGACCCCGGCTCCCTGGATCAACGTGGTGGCGAACCCGGAATTCGGTTTCCTGGCCTCCGAGTCGGGCTCGGGCTACACCTGGTCCGTGAACAGCCGAGAGAACAAGCTCACGCCCTGGTCGAACGATCCCGTCAGCGATACTCCCGGCGAGATCTTCTATGTGCGGGATGAGGACAGCGATCTGGTCTGGGGACCGACCGCCCTCCCCATCCGCGAGGAAAGTTGGCCCTACGTCATACGGCACGGGCAGGGCTATAGCCGCTTCCAGCACACTTCTCATGACATCGCTCTGGATCTCTTGCAGCTCGTGCCCCTGCGGGACCACGTCAAGATCTCCAGACTCTTCTTGGAGAATCGGTCCGACCGCAAACGGCGGCTTGTGGTCACGGCCTATGCAGAGTGGGTGCTGGGGGTGCAGCGGAGCGGCGCCGCGCCCTACGTGGTCACCCACATCGATCCCACGACCGGAGCCATGTTCGCGCGAAACTCGTGGAACGAAGAGTTCGCGGATCGGGTTGCCTTCGCCGACCTGGCCTTGCGCCAGACCTCTTGGACCGGCGACCGCCTCGAGTTCTTGGGCCGGAACGCGAGCCTCGACCATCCCGCGTCGTTGGAGCGGGGCGAGGGACTGTCGGGAAAAACCGGAGCGGGTCTGGACCCCTGCGCCGCTCTCCAGACCGAAGTGAAGCTCGAACCAGGGGAACGCGCCGAGGTGCTGTTCCTGCTGGGCCAGGGAGACAGCCACGAGGAAGCCCGATCCCTGGTCGAACGCTACCGCGAGATGGATTGCGACGCGGTGCTGCGCGAGGTCAAGGATCACTGGGACCGGGTGCTGGGCTCGGTCCAGGTCAAGACTCCCGAACCATCAATGGACCTCCTCCTCAACCGCTGGCTTCTGTATCAAACGCTCTCCTGCCGAATCTGGGCCCGCTCGGCGTTCTACCAGTCTTCCGGGGCTTACGGATTCCGCGACCAGCTCCAGGACGTCCTCGCCCTGGCGGTGACGAGGCCCGACATCTTGCGCGAGCACCTCCTCCGGGCTGCCGCCCGGCAGTTTCCTGAAGGGGATGTCCAGCACTGGTGGCACCCCCCAACGGGCCGCGGCGTCCGCACCCGAGTTTCCGACGACCTCCTCTGGCTGCCCTACGCGGCCGTCCACTATCTCCAAGTGACCGACGACCGGACGGTGCTCGACGAAGAGGTCCCGTGGCTCGAGGGACCGGTCCTGGAGGAGCACGAGCAGGAGGCTTACTCCCAGCCCAAGGAATCGGAGGATCGGGCGACGCTGTACGAACACTGCGCGCGGGCCCTGGACCGCAGCCTCGCGGTCGGCAGCCACGGCCTCCCTTTGATCGGGGCCGGGGATTGGAACGACGGAATGAACCGTGTCGGCCGCGAGGGCCGGGGCGAAAGCGTCTGGCTGGGCTGGTTTCTCCTCGTGAACCTGACGGAGTTCGCCCGGATCGCCGACCTCCGCTCGGAAGAGGAACGCGCGGCGCGCTGGCGCGAGAGGGCTGCTTCTCTGAAAGCCTCGCTGGAGGCGGAGGCGTGGGACGGCGAGTGGTACAAGCGCGCTTTCTTCGACGACGGTACGCCGCTGGGATCGGCGGGGAGCGACGAATGCCAGATCGACTCCATTCCCCAGTCCTGGGCGGTCATCTCGGAAGCCGGTGACAACGAACGGGCACGCCAGGCCATGAGATCCGTGGAGCAACGACTCATCCGTTGGGATGACCGGCTCCTGCCGCTTTTCTCCCCACCGTTCGACCAGACACCGCTCGATCCAGGATACATCAAAGGATACGTCCCCGGCATCCGCGAGAACGGAGGGCAGTACACCCACGCCGCGATTTGGTCGGTCGTCGCATTCGCCATGCTGGGCGAGGGAGACAAGGCCACCGATCTCTTCAACTTGCTGAGCCCCATCCACCATGCGAGCCGTCGCGCGGACGTTCACCGCTACAAGGTGGAGCCGTACGCCGTACCCGCGGATGTCTATTCCCAACCTCCTCACGTGGGACGAGGCGGATGGACGTGGTACACCGGGGCTGCGGGCTGGCTCTACCGTGCGGGTCTGGAGTGGATTCTCGGATTACGGAAGCGAGGTTCCACCCTTTACATCGATCCGTGCATTCCCAGGGGGTGGAAACACTTCGAGGTCATGTACCATCACGGTGACACCGTCTACCAGATCACGGTCGACAACCCTGACGGGGTTTGCCGCGGGGTGTCGCGGGTCAGCCTCGATAGTGCCCCGCTCCCGGGAGATGGGCTCGTACCTTTGTCCGACGACGGCCGCGAGCACCGGGTCGAGGTGGTGCTGGGTTAAGACTGGGCTGCTCTTATGCCCCCGAAAACCACACTCCGGCTCTAGGGCGCCCAAACGATCTTGATGCAGAGCTACATGGCAATCAAGCTAGATCTGGTGGGAGTTGCTCGTCGGGACATGCAACCGCCACCATTCAGCGGCGCGATCCTGCGTCCAGGGCGTCTCCATTCCGATCTCTTCCAGCGCACGACCAAGATCCTCGGCCGTCTGCGGGCGATCCACGGGATCCTTCGACAGACAAGCCAGAACCAACGAATCGAGTTCGGCGGAAACAGGTAGCTCGGTGCCCGCGCTCGGCGCCTGCGGAGGAGTGTTTATGTGCGCTGCGATCTTAGCGACGGCGGTGGCCTTCTCAAACACGCGCCGACCCGTTAGCAGCCAGTACGCCACGCAGCCCACAGAGTAGATGTCCGCCCGCCCATCGATCGCCTCATCGCCGACCGCAAGCTCCGGGGCCATGTAGTCCGGTGTGCCCGCGATGGTGCCCGCCTCGGTCACCGGGTTTTCGGGTCGCGGTTCGACGGTCGAGCCAGGCTTCACCAACCCGAAATCCAGGACCTTCAGGAAGTCGTGCTCGAAAGCGCGCCGGCACAGGTAGAGGTTGGCCGGCTTGATGTCACGATGAATCAGGTTCTTGCGATGCGCCTCGCCCAAGGAGTGGCACGCCTGGCGCAAGATGTACACGACGCGCTCCGCGGCGAGCGGCCCCGAGCGATTGACCAATGACTCGAGATCGACCCCTTCCAGCAGTTCCATCACGTAGTACAATGTGCCGTCTTCGCTGATCCCGTAGTCGTATAGATCTACGGTGTGCGGTGACTGCAGTGACGCCGTCACCTGGGCTTCACGTTCGAAGCGGGTCAAAGCCCTGTGTACCGCATCGGGTTCCGAACCGATGACATCACCGCGAATCAGCTTGATCGCCGCCGGACGCGCGAGCATGTTGTGCTCCGCTCGCCACACCTCGCCCATCCCTCCCCGCCCGATTAGTTCCAGCAGGTGGTAGCTTCCCATCGCCTGTGCGCGGCTGATGTCCGTGCCGAGACGGTAGATGATTCGCGCCGCGATGTAGGATATGACGATGCAGGCTACGTATGGAAGGACGAAGATCCCGGCGAAGTCCATGACCGGCAGCACGGGCGCGTTGCCGTACCTGGCCAGAAGCGAGATCGTGATGGGCACGGCCGAACCCGACAGCGTGAGCGCGATCAGTGCGTTTCGAGGCCTGCTGGGTACGAGGACGGTGAAGAAGAGCATCCACAGCGCGACCGGCGAGACGCCGACAAGATCGCCCGAAATGTACGCAGGCTCCACGCCAAGGAAGGCGTTGTAATACTCGCTGAGCGGTATGCAAAAGGCGATGGCCACCTGGTAGACGAGCCCGACCGTGATGACAGCCGATGCTGTCAGCCACTGGCTCCGGGCCAAGCCAAAGACTATCAGCGATACTGACAGCATGACTATCGGAGGGGCCCACTGAAGTGGTGTCTCGAATTCGCCCGCCAGTTGGCCCTCGATCAAGTTGCCCGCGAACCACCCGAAAGCCATCAAGCCGAAGAGCGTAACACATACCACTTGAAGTCGCTTGGAGGATTGCTGCAGAACGGTGAGCGGCAGCCCCGTCTTCGAGCGGCTGGACCGCCCGGGCGGTGTCTCCCAGCCGCCACCCTTGCTCAAGAGGAGATCCCCGGGGCCGGTCATGGCGCCAGCTTCCCTGTGTGGCGCCCGGTCTGTAAGATCAGACATGCTCGCGGCTATCTCCTCTCGACTCCGGCCAGGCGCGCCAACGCGAGTTGAGCCGACGCGACTTGATCGACGGTCGATCCCCCGTTCAAGGTGTTGAGCCGGCCACAAGATGCAACGGAGCGGATTTGCCGGCAACTTGCGGCGATGTCCAAGAGTTGGAAGGGGCTGGCTGGGTCGCACGACGGCTCTGAAACATTTTGTTTAGTACCCTCATTCGACGCATCAGGTCATGTTACGACACGTCCTGTCTCAGCCTGCCCCGTGAAACACCACGTTTCATCTTTCTCCAGCACTTCTTCTAACCCGTAAATATCTACCCTTAATAGAGTTACAGACGCTGCCTCTGGGCGCCCGCTCGAGTGCCACGGCCACCCAGCGGCCCTGATGTTGCACCTGTCGCCCGCGATTGCAGGAGTGCTGTTTCAACTAGCGAAAGGAGCTGGCTCATGAGGTCGGGATCGGTGGCGCTGATCGCCGCAATGCTGATCTCCGTCGCTCCTGGTGCGGCCGGTAGCGACGCGTCGACCGGGGGCAACAGTGAGACGTACGGTACGTATATCACGCTGGTGGAGAATGCGGGTGGAAGCCTCGACGAAGTGACCGCAGCGGTAGGACGGAGCATCGAGGCCGCGGGCTGGGAGATCGTCGTGAGTTATGACGCCGGAGTCGGCGAGTGCGACTACGGCGCGCGCGTCTTTCTGATACACGCGCCCGACTACGCGAAGGATGTGCTCGCCCACGGCACGGTGGCGGCGTTTGCGCTTCCGCTCCGTATGGCTGCCTTCGAGGACGAGAATGGCGTTCACGTGGTCGCGGTGAATCCGCAGTCGATCAACCGCACGATTGTGGCCGAGGAGGGATTCGAGTCTCAGTCGGCGGCGATAGTCGAGGCGATGGGCGCGATGCTTGAGGCGGAGTTTCCGGGCAAGGTGAACGCGAGCGAATACGGCCAGATGCGTAGCCAGGGGCTGATCACCAAGACAATGGGTGTGATGGCCGGTGGTCCGTTCCCAGACAAGGTCGGGGAGATCGCCTCGGTGAAGCTCGAGGAGGGGAGTCTCAAAGACGTCGCCGACCGGCTGCACAGGGGTCTGGAGGATGTGGCCGACGACTTCGGCAAGTGGGAGATGCGCCCGGCCTACCGGCTCGACCTACCCGATAACGAGATGGCCATCATCGGGATGACGGGCAAGTCGATGGAGGCGAAGTCGTTCGAGATTATCGGCGCAGGGCCGAACGATGCGCGAAAGGACTTCGCGTGCCCGGGGATCGATCACGCGCCCGCCTACCCGATCGAGCTGGTGATCGTCCGTGAGGACGACAAAGCGAAGATCTATCTGACGGACGTGATGTTTCGGATGAAGATGTACTTCGAGGAAGCCGGCAAGATGAAGTTCGCGATGAACATGAGGATGCCCGGGCGACGGACGGCCATTTCCTGCACGGCGTAGGAGCGATCCAGTCGTCGATGGGTGGTGCCGGAACTGCGGCGCCCCTCGACCTGCTCGGGACGCTATTCCTCAACCCGGCGGGTCTGATCGCGTTTGAAGGTACGCGCGTCGACCTCGGGTTCGAGTTCTTCAAGCCCGATCGTACCGTCGCCAGCGATGTCACCGTCGCGGAC
>JBDHHL010000216.1:0-7400 GCA_039589375.1 Gemmatimonadota bacterium
AAACAGGGCAGCCAAGAGTGGTCTGCCGGCCACTGGCATGACGACCTCCCGGACGTGGAGGGGCAACCACAAGGGCATAGAAGATGATGCGACTGGAGAGCGAGATCGGCAAGCTGCGGTGAACCGGGGCGCGGCTATCGGGCTCAGGCCGTGCCAGCGCCCCGGCACCTGCTTCGACGCTACTTCGGTGGGCCCTGGTTGACCCGAAGCTCTTTGACGGCGATGCTCATCTCGATATTTCCGGAATTCAGCATCTCCTCGAGCTTCTCGATCTGCGGACCCATCATCGACTCCATCATCTTGCGCTGACTCTCAGACATCTCATCCATCTGCTTGCGCAGTTCCTCCAGGTCTTTGCGAGCCTCCTCGAGCTCTTCCTCGGACATCCCCGACGTGACGCCGGAGATGTTCATCTGGATCAGGAACGGATGGAGCACTCCTTCGACCGAACGATAGTCCTCGAAGTACATGTCGGCGGTGGCGGGCTGAGTTTGCCCGTCCCGTTCCACCATACCTTCCATCTTGATGCGGCGAATCACGTACTCCCCCGTGTCGAGATAGAAGAGCCCCTTCTTCGGCTTGAAGTCGTCGTCCTCGCCGTAGACGGCTAGTCCGCTGAAGTCATCGACGGCGAGCACGTAGGTGTCGTGACCCTCGACCTCCTCGTTCCCGGAGTACTTCGCTCGCTCTGCCACCTCCAAGAAACCGTTGTACATCTCTCCCATGTTATCCTGAGAGTCGTCGGTGTAGGCATCGACCATCCGGTACACGGTCCGACCGTCGACGGTCTGCTTCTCGAAGTAGCTGGTCGTCTCGAAACCCATCACTTCTTGCACGAGCGTGTAGTTGTCGATCCCCGCCATCCGCTGCTCGTATCGCTCGATGGCGGTCTTGATGATCTCTTCCGCGTCCTGGGCGACAGCGGAAACAGGCTGCAACAGGGTCATGCTCAGCAGCCCAACGACGGCCGATAGGCCGGGCCTCTTCCTCATGGCTTTCTCCTCTGGCTGGGATAACGGCCGACAGCGACAGATCTGACTGGCCTTCGCACGAACGAACGATGATATCCGGTCGACCCCTATCGCTCAACCTTGAGCGCTTGCCGCCCGTTTAATGAAGAATATCGAATTTCGAGCAAGGAATCTCCAAGAGAATTTCGAAATTCGAAGTTCGGCGTTCGATAATGGATATTCGAAGCGCGGACTAGGTGACTATCATTGCCCCGCCCGAGCGGGCGCTCAGCTTTCCCAAAGCCAGCGGTGGTCGCAGCAGTCGTGCCCCTCCATCAGGGTCTTCGTGCGCTCCATCCGCATCTTCGGGCTGTAGCCCTCCGCGTAGGCGAAGTCGCCGTGGCAGATGCTGGCGTAACCGACGTCGGCGGCCTCGGCTTCGCGGAACGTCTTCGCCCACAGACACTCGGTGACCTTGACCTCGAAGGCGTCGTCGCTGTTCTCCACGACCTCCCAGCTCAATACCTGCTTCCAGAACCGCTCGGGCTCGATCGCCCAGGCCTTGAAGGCATCGAAGTCGGCGACCTCGACGCCGCGCGCGAAATCTTTGGCGCTTCGCCGACCGGACTCATCGGACGCCTTCTTCAACATCTCGATGAAGTCGTCCTTACCGATCTGGCCGCTCAATCCCTGCATCGTCGGGATGTAGTAGAACTTGAACGCGAAGTCGTAGACCTCCGCAAAGCTCATCTGCGAGTCCGCCGTGAACTTGTGCGCCCCCGTTTCCTGCGCGTACGCCGACCCGAAGAGCCCGCACAGGTTCTTGCAGCCCAGGCAGCCGACCGCCCCCACCGGGAGTATGCTGCCGAGAAAGTCCCTGCGTGTTGGGTTCAGCCCTGATATGTCCATCATCGTACCTCCTTGCGACGGGTCCCCCGCGCTCCGCAAACGGCAAGACGGGGGCTTATTGGGAGCAGAGCGCCGGCGAAAACGTACGCTCCTTGTACCAGAGCTCCACGATCCGGCCACTCCCATCGACGACGTGCACGTACAGGAGGGACTCTCCCCCGTCGTCGAAGTGGAGATAGACCTCGTTACCCTTGTCGTTGCCCGTCACCTCGTAGCTGCCCGTCTGGCCGTTCACTTCGTCCGCACTGGCGATGGCGCCGTCGACCCAGATCGAGGCGTCATTCGTCAAGACGAACCGGCCCTGCCCGTCGAAGTAGAGATGTCGACTGCTGGACGCCCCGCCATCGGGCGAGCTCGTGTAGTCGCAGCGGTGACCCTGAAGCATCGATGCCAGGCCCCCGCCACCACCCGGCCCAGCCTGCTGCTGCGCCTGGCGGCGGCAGCGGGTCGTCGTGAAGTCCGGGTTCGTGACGATCATATCGTCGCCCTCGAACTTGTACTTGTAATCGACGGGCCAAAACTCCTCGACGACACGTAGCGCTCCCTCCAACAGCTGGTAGGGTACACGCTCGCCGTTGTAGCTCAGCTCGTTGTCGGAGTGAAACACCAGGCGGGCCCGCCCCTCCGGTGTGTCACACGTCCAGCTACCGAGCAGTTTCTCGACATCCTGGGCCGCGAGCGGGCTAGCGCTCACAGCCAGAACACAGACGAGACTACCGATGAATGTCGGTCTCATGGGTCCCCCATTTGAGCGGACGAGTTCGCCGCCCGAAGACGCGGGATATCGGATCGGGGCGGCGGACATCTCTTGGACATGCAAAACCGGCGCGCGACTGCCCCACGAGATAGCTTCGCAGCTATCTCTTGAAGGATCGGTTGGTCACACGAGAGAGAACCAGAAGCGATTGTATTATGCCGCGGTTCGGGTGCCTAGCGCAACTAATCGGTGAGGTTGCGCCTCACTCGTCCGCGAGCACGCGAACGGGATCGACCTTCGTCGCCCGCCGCGCCGGCCAATAGCACGCCGCCAACGCGATGCCAAGCAGTAGAAGGGATACGGATCCGAACGTCGCCGGATCCGTGGGCGAAACGCCGAACAACAGGCCCTCCAGCAAGCGCGTGAGGAACAGCGCGCCGACTATTCCAGCGCCCAGCCCCAGGACTGCCTGCCCCATCCCGCGCCGCACTACCATGCGCCGCAAGGCAGACGCGTCCGCTCCCAGCGCCATCCGGACACCGATCTCGCGCGTCTGCCTGCTGACGGAATACGACAGCACGCCGTATATGCCGACGGCGGCAAGCGCCACGCCCACGACAGCGAAGATACCGATCAGCGTCGCCCAGTATTTCGGCCGACTGACCGAGGCCGCCAGGCTGTCTCGCATCGTCTGGACTTCCGTCAGCGGCACCTCGGGGTCCAGCGCGCTTAGCCGATCCTGCACCTGAGCCGCGGTCACCGACGTTCCCCGGCTGCGAATGACCAGGTTCACGGAGCGCCAGGGACTCTGAGCGTACGATTGATAGACCACGCTTTCATCGACGGCGGCCAGGCCCGTGTACTTCACGTCGCTCACCACTCCGACGACGGTCACCGGATTCTCCATGTCGCCGCCCGAGTACAACTGTCTGCCCAGTACCTGCTCGCCCGGGTAGAACCGAGCCGCCCAACTGCTGCTCACCGCAACCACTTGCGGGTCGTCTGACGTGTCGGTCTCGTCGGGCAACCGTCCCTGGAGCAAGCGAACGCCCAAGGCGTCGTAATAGCCCGGGGAAACGATCAGCCAGGGTACCACGGGCTGACTGCTGCCCGGCGGAACGGGCCGATCGAGAAGATCGAAATTGTTCGTTATGCCGGGGTCAGCCGGCGGCGCTCCCGACCCGATGCCAACGGCTGCCACGCCCGGAATTGCGGCAAGGCTGGGAAGTGCACGCGCCCAGAATTGCTGCACGGACGCCGCGTCGGGATACTTCGAAAACGATATCGAGGCTCTCGCCAGCAGGAGGTTCTCGGGATCGAACCCCGCATCGACTCGCTGCAGCCGCTCGAGGCTGGTAAACAGCAAAGCCGCACCCGCCAGCAGCGGCAGCGCGAGGGCGAATTCTCCAGTGACCAAACCCGCACGCAAACCGCTCGCTCGTTTCCCCTCCGAACCGGCGCGTCCCCCGCTCCGCAGAGCGGCCGCCAGATCGGAGGAGATCCCATGGAGCAGCGGGGCCAGCCCGAACAGCACGCCGCTGGCGATCGTGATCAAGGCAGTGAAGGCGAGAACTCTTCCGTCCAAAGCCACCTGATCGATGCGCGGCAACCGTGGGCTCAAGGCGAGCAGCGCATCGAGCGCGATGACGGAAAGCAACAGGCCCGCGAGTCCCCCCAGCACAGCGATGGTCAGACTCTCGACGAGCAACTGACGCGTCAGGCGGCCGCGCGTAGCGCCCAGCGATGTTCGGAGCGCGACTTCACGCTCTCGCGTCGTGGCGCGGGCCAGCGACAGGTTCGCCACATTGGCCAGGGCGATCAGCAGGACAAAGCCTACGGCGCCAAAAAGCAAGAGCAGTCCGCCACCGACGTTGCCGACCATGATGTCCCGAAGCGGGAACGGAGTCAGGCGCGCCTCTCGGTCCTGAAACGAGTCTGCCCAAACGGGAAAGATGCGCTCGCTCACCCGGGTCATTTCGCGGGCGACGTCCTGCTGGGAAACTCCGCTGCGAAGCCGCGCGACAGCCTGGATGAAGAAAGGTCCGCGACGAGTCGGCGGCTGCAGCTGCAGAACGGGCCATACCTCGGCGCGCCAGCCGGCCATCGTCTCGACGCCGCGCGGCAACACGCCCACAACGGTATGGCTCTGCCCGTCGAGCACGAGCGTCTTCCCTACAACGTCAGCCTCGAGCCCGAAGTGACGCTCGCGAAACGCGTGGCTGATGACGGCCACTCGTTCCGCGTCGGGACGATCCTCACCGGGCCGGAAGCCTCGGCCCTCGGCCGGATGAACGCCGAGAGTGTTGAACCAGTCGGCGGTCACCCGGCCGACTCTGACTCGCTCCGGTTGGTCCCCGCCCGTCAGGATCGCTCTGCCGCGC
The DNA here is from genome assembly GCA_039589375.1 of Gemmatimonadota bacterium. Taxonomy (GTDB): domain Bacteria; phylum Gemmatimonadota; class Gemmatimonadetes; order Palauibacterales; family KS3-K002; genus JASFMO01. Next base: position 4,938 of record JBDHHL010000216.1, read on the forward strand.
GCCAGGCCGCTCAGGTTGTCGAAGGATCGCTGCTGCGCCTCTACGCCCTGGTAGTCAACGACCGAAAGCGGCCACTGGTTCGACGGGCTGTTCTGCTGGAGGATGAAGACCAGACGTCCCGGCTCGGCGTACGGAAGCGGCTTCAACAGGACGCCATCCACCACGCTGAAGATCGCCGTGTTGGCTCCGATCCCCAACGCCAAGGTCACCACGGCCGCGGCCGCGTACCCCGGCGCGCGCCGCAGGCCCCGCAGCGCATAGCGTAGGTCCTGCAGCAGGTCCTCGATCGGGCGCAGGCCGCGAGCTTCCCGCCCTTCTTGCTTGAAGCGCTCTACGCCGCCGAACCGGACCCGCGCTTGCCGGTACGCCTCGTCCGGATCCACACCGCGGCTAACCAGCTCCTCGACCTCCATGTCGAGATGGAATCGCATCTCCTCATCCATCTCGCCTCGCGCCCGGCCCCGGTCGGACAACGCCCGCAGCCGCCGGCCCCAGCGGCGCAGCCAGCTCAGCATCGCTTCTTCAGGTCGCAGCAAGGATAGCCTCCACAGCCTGAGCGAACAGGCGCCACGAGGCACTCTCCTCCGCCAATTGCTCGCGACCCTCTTTCGTCAGCGAGTAGAACTTGGCCCGTCGCCCTTCCGGCGATATGCCCCACTCGCCCGTGATCCAGCCGCGGTCTTCCAGCCGGTAGAGGGCCGGGTAGAGCGAACCCTGGTTGGCCCGCAGGACGTCGTTCGAGAGGAGCTGGATCCGCTTCGCTATGCCCCAGCCGTGGAGCGGCTCGGAGGCCAGCGTTTTCAGGATCAGCAGATCCAGTGTTCCCTGCAGTAGGTCGGTCCGCGCAATTCCCATAGTATACCTCGACGTTCTACAACAACATGTGATCCTTGTTGTAGGATGTCAAGGTATCGCAGCAAAGCGGATGCTTGACCACCCGCAACGTATGCCTAGTTGCGACGCCAGCGCTGGTATCGATACGAGAGGGCCAGTAGCACGATCGCCAGCAGGACGAAGCTGAAGATCCGGTACAGCTGCGATAGCTGAGAAAGGTCGTATAGGAAGACCTTCCCGGCAGCGACGAGCGCCATCCCCAGACCTGCCCAGCGTACCGGCGCTTGCTTCAGCCGGAAGCCCAGCATCAGCAGCGCAGCGGCGTAAGCCATCCAGAAGGCGCTGATCGAAAGGTCGCGGGCGAGCGTCCAACGATCCGCCTCACCCAACAAGCCGTAGAACCGGAAGATCTCGCTGGTTCCCCATCCCAGGAAGAAGACCGCCGCGCCGAGCATCACGAAGGGCCGAATGCCCGTCTCCCATGACCCCGGACGCTCGAGTCGCACGAGAGCCAGCGACCAGGCCAGCAAGCCCGCGCACGTGCCGAGGCCCGTCAGGGCGAAGCCGCTGAAGAAGGCGGGGTCAGCCGTGGTGCGGACGGCCGCGAGCCCCCAATACGTGAGAACCGCGAGGACGAAGGCGGCGAGGCCCGCGGTACGCGCCGTGACCCATTCGCGCCAGACGCCAAACGCAGTGAAGATCGCGCCCTCGATCAGCCAGGTGCGGACCACGCCTATCTCTGACCACAAGAGCCGGGGAGCTACGATCCAGAGGGCGAGCCCGGTCGCCGCCGGCCAGAGGCGGCTGCCCGCCCCCATCCCCGGACCGATCCAGATGGCCTGAGCGACATAAACCGCACCGAGCGCCAGGGCGAGGGACAGGCCAATTTCGCCGCTCCAGTTGCTGTAGACCGAGTTTTGGATCCCGTTCATCGCCGTCAGCAGGAACAGCCAGGGCGGCACCAGCGTGAGGATCAGCCCCGTGACCTCGAGGGGAGCCGATTCCTGCTCGTGGCGCACTGCGGGCCGGTCGACGATCGCTTCCTCCGTTCCCTGCTCCGCCTCGTCCGGCGTCGAGACCCAGTCCCGGATGCCCAGCGAGGCGATCAGGTCGGCCGACCACAGGGCGGCGGCGAAGGCAGCGAAGCTGACGCCCGCGATGCCCCAATCGGGGCTTCCCACCCAGAATGCGATCCACCCGACCACCACAGCCAGCAAGGACACATAGTGCCAGCGCCGCCGGCGTGCGATGACAAGAGCGGCGGCGACGATCGCCACCAGATAGACCCCATGAAGCCCCGGGTCACCCTGATTCGCGACGGGCAAGGTGGCACCGCCCAACACGGCCAAGCCGGCGAGGTACACCCAGCGGCCGCGGTGTGCGACCCAGAGGCCGGCTGCGCTGAGCAAGCCGACGTAGCCGAGACCGAAGGCGTTCGACGCGCTTTCGACCTGCACGAGAATGGGCGCCAGGTAGCCGCCGAAGGCCGCGAGTGCGACGAAGGACTCCGATTTCCGTAACAGGCCCATGGCCGCAGCGACGGCCACGACGACCACCATGAGAAGGAAGCCGACTGCCGACGACACGAGCGAATAGAGCGCGGCCGCCGCCCAGATGCTCAGGTAGACG
>JBDHHL010000217.1:0-7372 GCA_039589375.1 Gemmatimonadota bacterium
ACTGTATCGACTGCAAGGCGACGGACATACTCGGGCCGAGGTGGACGGCTCGAGAAGGGGGGTGTGGACCGAGCTATAAGCGGATGTGAATTGTAGGTCGGGCCTTGAATATTGAATTGAACAGCGAACATCCAACACCCAATATTGAAGTAGCACACAGGGGCTGATGTAGCACAGCGCTTCATCACTCGGTGCTGGATCTTGGCTCTCTCGGCACCAGCCATTCCCAATGAACGACCCCACACTCAGCGTTCTTACACGTACTGGCATCGGCGGCCGCTTCGGATAGCTTTCCCGCCTTCAAAGTCCTAGCCACTTCAAGACTGCAGGAGGTTTCCCAATGCGATTAGCCCTCGTGGCCCTCGTTCTCGGACTCGTGTCCGCTCCCGCCCTGGCTCAAGAGCTGGAGCGACCCGCCGATTGGAAGCTGCGTTTTGACCGGCCGGCTCCGGACTCGGCGGTCTATTTCGTTTCGATGCCACCGGGCTGGCACATCACGACCGGGCCCGCGGGCATCCTCTACGACCCGTCGGTCACCGCGAAGGACGAGTACCGCGTCCGCTCCGAGATCTTCTTGTTTCCGGGGGAACGCCGCGAGGGGTTTGGCATTTTCGTCGGTGGTGAGAATCTCGAGAGCGACAGCCAGTCGTACCTCTACTTCCTAATCCGCAAGGATGGCCGCTATCTGATCAAGCACAGGGCCGGGTCCGAGACGCACGTGATCGTGCCGTGGACGGCGCACGAAGCGATCGTCAAGCACGAGGGAGGGGAAGAGACGGCGAAGAACGAACTGGGCATCGAATGCGGCTCGGAGATCGTCGACTTCTTCGTGAACGGCGAGAAGGTCAATAGCCTGCCTCGATCGCAAACGAACGTGGACGGCATAGTGGGGTTGAGGGTGAACCACAGCCTGAATCTCCACGTGACGGATCTCAGCGTAGCCGCGCTTCGCTAACAGCCGAGCGGCGCCTCTTTTCGCGGCCTGCGGTTGTGGGGCAGATTGTGTGTGGGGGCCCCACAACCTGGAGAGTCGTATGCGAGTGATCGGCTTACTTGGCGGAATGAGCTGGGAGTCAACGGCCGAGTACTACCGGATCATCAACGAGGAGATACGGCGGCGTCTCGGCCGGCAGCACTCGGCCCGTATACTCATGTACAGCATCGACTTCGAGGGTATCGAGCGCCTGCAGGACGCCGGTGACTGGACCTCTGCCGGGCGAATTCTCGCGGCTGACGCATTGCGGCTCGAGAAGGGCGGCGCCGATCTCCTTCTCCTTTGCACCAATACCATGCACAAGGTTGCACCGGCGATAGAGGAGGCGATTCAAATCCCGCTCGTTCACATCGCCGACGCGACGGCCGCGCGCATACGCGAGGACGGCATAGGACGGGTAGGATTGCTGGGTACGCGGTTCACGATGGAGGAGGATTTCTATCGTGCCCGGCTTTCGGAGCGACACGGACTGGAAGTTCTGGTGCCGCCTGCGGAGGACCGGGCGATTGTGGATCGTGTCATCTTCGCGGAGCTATGCCAGGGGCAGGTCCTGGACGAGTCGCGGCGCGAGTACGTTCGCATCATCGAAGCTCTAGCGAAGCGGGGGTCGGAAGCGGTGATCTTGGGCTGCACCGAGATCGGCCTGCTGATCGGCCCCGAGGACTCGCCGGTGCCGGTGTACGATACCGCCCAAATCCACGCCGTGCGGGGCGTCGAGCTCGCCCTTCAGTAGTCGCGCTAGCGATCGGCCCAACCCCGGAATTCTCGCTGCGCCCGTCACGTGGTTTGTGCGAGGATGTATGGGAGAATGGGGCGGGTCGGGCACATTGACAGTTAAAATGTCATATTGGTATTATATTTGTCATTGTGGGGATGGCGCTCCGTTCTATCGGCAGGAGGCTGCACCGTGATCGGACTTGGGCCGCTCGCTCTTGGAGACTTGGGAACTCGGGAGAGTCGTAGCATGCAGGGCCCTCTCGACGTCTCACGCGTCACACCTGGGGGTTCGGGATCCCGAGCCTATGGAGCCGTCGTCTCGGCGTTGATCGATGAAACGGTTCGCTTGGTCGCTCGCGTGAAGGCCGCCACTCAGGGTGAGCATGGTCTGGGTGCGCTTTCGGGCAGCCAGTGGGTTGTCCTCAGATGGCTGGGGCAATTCGAACCGCAGACTGTGCCGCAGGTAGCGCGGGCTCACTCGCTCAGCCGGCAGCACGTTCAGGCCCTGGTGAACCGGCTTGCCGAGGAAGGGCTGGTGGAGTTCGTCGACAACCCAGCGCACAAACGGTCGCGCCTGCTACGTCTGACCGCGGCAGGGAGAGACTACGTTGACGGGCTGAGCCGGCCGGATGACTGGCCGCTGGATCGGTTGAGACCGGCCGTTGCGGACGAGGATCTTCGGGCTGCGACCCGGGTTCTGCGGAAGGTCGTTGAGGCCTTCTAGAACTGACGTTGACTGGCGTTGCGTGGTGCGGCGGGCCTAACCGCCTTCACTGCCGGCGTCGTATACTCGGCGAAACCCGATGTCCTGGCGGCCACCGCCGATCTCTATCTCGACAACGAGCTGGCGGCCGGCTGAGGCCAGCTCGAAAGTTTCGGTGATTTTCACGCCGGTCTCCAGCGTTCGCTCGATGATGAGCCGTTCCCCCTTCCAACGCGTCTTGACCGTCACGTTCCCGAGGCCCTCTAAGCGTTGGATTCGCTCTTGACCGTCCGGGTTCAGCACGCGCGTGATGCCCTCGGCTCCCGTGAGAGTGAGGGTGGAGTCGTCCTCGGCGATCTTAAACGCAACGGAATTTTGGAGCAGCAACGCGAACCCCATCTGGAAACCTTCGCGCCGCTCGCCGGGCGCGGCACCAGGACGGCCGGCAGGTGCACCGGGCGGCCGTTGCCGCTGTTCTTGGTCGCTCGCACGATCGCTCTGTTCCAGATTGACGACCCAGGTCCCGGTCATATCCGGGTGCTCGGGTATTACGCCCGGGCTACCCGAGCACGCCAGCAGGCCAGCAAGCGCTCCTGTGCCAACGCCGGGGAGTAGTCGTCCGATCACTTTGCCCATCGACGCTCTCCAGGTGATACCCCATCGCGAGTCATAGTACCTGAAAAGACATGCGAGAGCCGCGCCCTAGTCAAGGCCTCTCCAAGGCACGCTCTCAAAAGGGCCTGCGGCCGTGCGGAGGTAGCTCACCCATGCCACGCTCCCGCATTCCCCGGCGCATCCCGCCCCGCTGATGACGCATGTCCGCCGTTATGCTGTCGAGCTTTGCTGCCTGGTCCGGCGTGAGGACGGCGTGGATCTCGTCGCGGACGGAGTCGGTGACGGCCCGGAGACGCGGCATCATCTCCCCGAGCACGTCATCGGTGCGGGGACGGCTCCGCTCCATGATCTCGAGAATCTGCCGCCGTTGTTCCGGGGTGAGGTTCAGCTCACGGAACATGGGTGGCATGGCCCCGGGTTTGAACGGCATCATGCCCGGGTTCATTTCCGGGAACGGAGTCGGGCGCGAGCGCATACGCTCGGCGGCCATGCCGGCCAGCCCACCCACCAGGAACGTCACGGCCAACAGCGCGATGCCCTTAGCGCGGATACGGCCCAGTGACTCGACGCTGTTCTTCATCCTTCCTCCTCCAGCGCAACGAGCAATTCGTCAGCGGTCGGTGCGTCCTCGCTCCAGACCCAATCGGCGATCTGTTCTGGGACGCCGATCGCTTCGGCCAGACTGATTTGTGTTTCGGCCGCGGTCGTCGAGGCCTGCGAGCGCGCTAGCGCGCCGATCGACACGATCCCGGTGATCGCGGCTGCGGCGAGCAGCGGTCGCCACCAGGATACGACCTGTGCGAATACATCGGCGCGGGCGCGACGCGCCGACAATTGGCCGGCTGCGGCAGCGGTGATCGAGCGCACGATGTCGTCGAACCGCTCCCGGTCTTCCGTCGGATCCAGGCTCGAGAAATCGATACGGTCGTCAATCATTGGAGTACTCCTCTAGGGTGTTCACGCCGAGCCGCTCGCGCAGGAGCCTGCGGGCGTTGAACAGGTGTTGGCGCGACATCCCGTTAGAGATATCGAGCGCAACGGCGATTTCGCCGTGTTTCCAGCCCTGCAGGTCGTGCAGCAGAACGACCTCTCGCTGTATCTCGCTCAAGTCGCTGAGCGCCGTCTCCAGTCTCCCGCGCAATTCCGACCGCTCCGCGTCGGCGCCGGGATTAGAGGAACCGGCCGCCGCGACGCTGTCCAGCGGCTTCGCGTTGCGCACGCGGCGATAGTTGCGGAGGTTTCTCGCCCGATTGCGGACGATTTGCAGCAACCAGGCAGTGAAACGCTCCGGTTTCCGGACCTCGTCGAGGCGCTCCAGCGCCTTAACGAATGCGTCCTGGCACGCGTCCTCTGCGTCCATGCCATTCCCCAAAACGGCGAGCGCCACGGAGTACGCCGCACGATAGTGCTGGCGTACGAGCAACTCGAAGGCTGCCGCTTCGCCGCGGCGCGCTCGTTCGACCAGGAGTGCATCGGACAAATCAGGGCCCCTATCCCAAGACATGCCTCACGCAACTACACTAATCAGACACTCAAACCCCTCACAGCGTTAGTCAAGACCGTCCTCCCAACTGGGTCACTCTAACGCTCCGTCGTCCTAGGCTGTCGTGTCAACAAAGCGGCCTGAAAACTGGAGAGATGATGAGAATACACAGATTTCCGTTGGTGGGAGGTGCGCTGCTCTTACTGGCGACGCCGGCCTCACCGAGCGCAGTCCTGGCCCAGAATTGCGGGTTCGCCGGCAAGTGGACGCTGAATGAGAAGGAGAGCGAGGACCCTCGCGCCGCCTTTGAGAAGAGTATGAGAGGGGTACGGGAAGGCATGCGTGAAGGGGGCAACCGTCCGCCAGGCGGCCGTCCATCGGGCGGGCGCGGCGGGCGACCCGGAGGAGGTCGCGAGCAGGGGCGTCAGGGCATGCAGAGCCTTATGGAGGCCTCTGCGGCGCTCAACATCGTGCAGGACGATTCGACCGTTACGATCGTCGGTGCCGAAGGCTCGAGGCTCATACTGTATCCCGACGGACGCAGGATCGAGTATCCGATCGAAGGTGCCGGCAATGTCGAGACGCGCGCGTATTGGGACGATGGCAAGCTTGTGGTGCAGCGGAAGGCGGAAAGGGGGCCGAGGGCCACAAGCACCTACGAACTCGCATCGGAAGGTCGGCAACTGCACATCAGAGTGCGACTAGAGGGCGGAGGGATACCAGAGCCGGTGGAAATCCGCCGAGTCTATGACTTGCAGGACGAAGGCAGCTGACCGGGGGCTGGTGCCATGATTACCGTCGAGTCTCAATTCGCCCACCGACGGAGCTCTGGTCGTCGGCGAGGTCGATCTTGGGTTCCGAATCGGGCGTTGCTAACCCTCACCTTCTTGCTCGTTGACGCGGCCGGCTTTGCTGGGGCGCTGCAGGGGCAGGACCTGACCTTGACAGGCATCCTGCGTGACGCGGTGAATAACGAGACGCTTCCCTATGTGACCGTCGAGGTCAAGAGCACCGGGATCACTGCGGTCTCCAATCGTGACGGCCGCTTCGCCCTTCGTAAGCTGCCGGCGGGCGTGGTCGTCTTACGCGTGACCAGCATTGGCTACAGGCCGGCCGAGATCGAGGTGAACGTCCCGGAGCAGAGCGAGCCTCTGGAGATCAGGTTGGAGCGGCTACCCGTAGAGCTGGAGGAACTCGAGGTTATCGCCGAAGCCGATCGGCTCATGAAGACGGGTGAGCAGGTGAGTCAGGTGGCTCTCTCGCCGGTGGAGCTTAAAGTGCTGCCGAGCATCGGTGAGGTGGACATCTTCCGTTCGCTGCAGCTCATGCCAGGGGTCAGCGGGACCAACGAGGCTTCCGCCGGTCTCTTCGTTCGCGGCGGCACTCCCGACCAGAACCTCGTGCTCTTCGACGGTATGACGGTCTACCACGTCGACCACTTCTTCGGATTCTTCAGCGCCTTCAACGCCGATGCGGTGAAAGACGTTCGGCTTTTCAAGGGCGGGTATCCCGCCCGCTACGGTGGCCGTACCAGCAGCGTGGTCGATCTCACCGGTCGGACAGGTGACAACCAAAAGGCCCACGTCGCCGCGGGCGTCAACATGCTCAGCGCGCAAGGTGTCGTCGAGGTGCCGCTGGGAGGCCGGGGATCGATCTTCCTCGCCGCGCGGCGCTCGTACACCGACCTGCTGCAGAGCTCTCTGTACGAGGACATCTTCGGAATGCTATCGGGCGGAAACACGTCGCCGATCGGATTCGCCCCCGCGGGCGCTCCGGGCCGGTTCGCGAATACACAGCGCGCCGAGGTCACTCCCGAATTCTTCTTTTACGACCTCAACGGTAAGGCCACGTACAACCCATCGATCAACGATGTGCTCGCGTTGAGCGTCTACAGCGGCCGGGATAACCTGGACAGGTCGCGTGATCTGTCGAGACTAGCCGGCGGTCAGAACACCAACTTCTCGACGAACGTGGTGGGAGATCTGACCGACCAGACCGACTGGGGGAACTTCGGTGTAAGTGGCAAGTGGTCGCGCCAGTGGAACCCGTTCTTCTACTCCCATGCCGTTGCGGCCACCTCGGTCTACGACAGTAAGTACGGGCGGCTGACGGATACGGAATTGTGGGACGAGGAAGCGGATACGTTGATCCGCTCGATGTACTTGGGTACTTCGGAAGACAACGCAGTCACTGACCTGACATTTCGCCTCGACAACGAATGGCAAGCGGCCGACTGGCACAAGCTGGACTTCGGCGCTTGGCTGAGCCGTTCGACCGTCGAATACCTCTTCACGCGAGACGACACGACGACGCTTCTGGACCTCGACCAGGATGGTTTCGAGGGGGGATTCTACCTTCAGGACACGTGGCAGGCGCTCCCGCGGCTCGCGCTGAACCTGGGTGCCCGTGCCAGCTACTATGACAACAGCGGCGAGTTGTACGTGGAGCCACGCGCCTCACTCACCTACGAAGCGAGCGATCGTGTACGCCTCAAGGGGGCGTACGGGCAGTATCACCAATTTGTCAACCGCGTCATCAACCAAAACGTGACGGAAGGGTCGCGCGACTTCTGGCTGTTGGCTGGAGAGGAAGTGCCAGTATCCAGCGCGCAACACTACGTCTTGGGAGCGAGCTACGAGAACAGCGGTTTTCTCTTCGACGCCGAAGTGTTCCACAAGGATCTGCAGGGGCTGTCGGAATTCTCCCTGCGCTTCCGTCGTACCGGCGTCGAGATCGAGGAGCTTTTCTTCGCGGGCGAAGGCTACGCCCAGGGATTCGAGCTATTGGCGCAAAAGAAGCTGGGTCGGCTTTCGGGCTGGGTCAGCTACACCTACTCCCGCGTCCGACATCAGTTTCCTGA
>JBDHHL010000218.1:0-7365 GCA_039589375.1 Gemmatimonadota bacterium
GGATCGCGCCGGCGGTGATGTGGGTGAAGTCGGCGTACATGGCGCCGTACTGCACCCTGTGTTCGATGCGGCCGATAACATTATGGTACGTTGGGTTCGACTCCTCGACCACCGGCGCGCCGCTGTCCGGGGTGTGGCAGACAATCACGTTGACGCGGTAACGACCGTGCGGGTCCTCGCTCTCGCCGGGCGTGGGCGGCCGGCTCGCATCCGGTTCCTCCTCCGAATCGGAAAACTGCTCGGCGTTCGCCACGATCTCGGCGGCGAGGCGTTCGAAGTGTTGAAGAACCGCCGGCACCGCTTCCCAGCGCGACTTCAGCTCGCCCACGCAGTCCGCCACCAGACTGTCAGCGACCCCCTTCTGGGTCTCCCTCACCAGCCGGTGCGCATTCCGTTCCGCTTCCCGGATTTGCCTCTGCACCTCGGCAAAGACCTTCTCCATCTCGCGTCGCCGCTCCAGGATTTCCTCGCGCTGCTCTTCCGGAAGAGTCTGGAACTTCGCGTCGTCGACGGGCTCGTTACCCAGCGCTGGAGCTACGACGAAGCCGGTCGGCGTCTGCACGAGTGCGACGTATAGTTCTTCCTCGATCTGCTTCTGGAATCCCTCGATCAGCTCGCGCTGAACGTTCATCACGCGCTCGGCGATCTCATCCCGCTCCTTGCGGAACTCTTCGCTCTGCAACGCCTTGGGCAGCGAGGCCTCGAGCTCGACGAGCAGTGTGTCGACGTCCTCCTGCAGTTCCGAACCGCGCCCCGCGGGAACTTCGAGCGCGAAGGGCTCGCGCTCGGCATCGAAATTCGACACGTAGCACCAATCGGACGGCGTCGGCTCGCTCTTGGCGCGATCCTCGAGCAGCTGTCGAATCATCGTTGTGCGGCCCGAGCCGGGCAGGCCGAGCGCGAATATGTTGTATCCCGGATGGTCGACCTCGAGGCCGAAGCGCACTGCGTTGATGGCCAGATCCTGGCCTATCGCCTCGTGGAGCGGTTCCAGTTCGGCCGTCGTCTTGAAGTCGAGCTTCGATGGATCGCAGGCTCTTCTCAGCTGTTCGGGCTTCAGGGACTCCGGGGTCCTCGGCGTCACGCGATTCTCCCTTCAAATTAGGGTGTCGAATCGGACCGTCGTGTCCGAATATGATCTGCTTCGCTAGCCCTTCAGTTTCCCTTCGGCGACCGCTCGCAGGATATCGGTAGTCGTGACAATCCCCTGCAGGTGCCCTCTGTCAATGACAAGCACGCGATGGACACCCGCCTCCAACATGTAGCGCGCCGCCTTCTTGACGTTCGTCTTGGAAGGCTGGCTAACGACGTCGCGGGTCATGACATCCGCCACCGTGTATGCGTCCAGGATATCCCAGTCCCGCCGGCTGGCGATTCGTGCCCACTCCTCCGCTCCGACCTCGCCGGGCTCCCACGTATCGGAGAAGAAATCGCGCCCTCCTCCACTTCTGCGCGGCGCGGGTTCAGCCTCGTCCTGCTCGTCGCCGCCGGCGGGCGAAAGGCCGGAGATCTCCTCGTGCAGGTCGAATATGTCCGTGGTCGAGATCACCCCGACGACCTTGCCGCCGGATACGACCGGGGCGCCGCTCACGTCCTGCTCGGTGAGCACCTCGACTAGCTCACGCAGCGTCAGATCCGGGGAAACGGCGACAACTTCGCGCTGCATCAGGTCCTTGAGGTGCAACATCAAATGGTCCTCCGCTGTCGGGTCCTGTGGAGTCGCGGGCCTCAACCGCAACGTCGGCCCAACGCGCGCAGCATCGGGATACTGCTGGCAATCTGAATGTCCTACAAGGTAACGTCCAGATATTCCCCTCGTCCATTGCGGAGCACAGGTTCGGGAAGGGCCTCAGGACAGCATTCTACTGGCAACCCGGTTCCCCTACGTCGAGTTCTGGTGGCTGATTTCGTCGATGCCTCGTCCGCTTCCGCGCCCTCGCCCGCGGATGTGTTGATTGTGTTCGCGGGCGCGGGCGAGGACGCGCTCGCGGGCGGGGCGACTACGTCACCGTCTTGCCCAATTTCCTGAGCATCGCCATTAGCATCGCTGCAATTCTCTCCAATAGCTCCTTGCCCTCTTCCACTTGGGTACTGTCCAGAACGGCCTTTGCCGTGAGGACATCGAGGGTGGCGGAGCACTCCAGAGCCGACCCGAGCGCGATTTGAAGAAAGCGCGCGCGCTCGCCTTCGGAGAGCTTGCCATTGCTCTCTGCAAGATTGAGCGGGATGCTTGTAGATGCGCGCTCGAGTTGTGAGCGGGCGGACAGGCCGGGTGGGAGAGAATCCAGAAGTTGGTGGGCCCAGGCCGTGAAATCGATGGCGCGTTGGTAGACGTCGAGGCGTTCGTGGGCGAGGGTCATCGGAGGCCTCCGAAAGGCTTGGTGATGGCTGTTAGGTCGCGGACGCGGGCGCGGGCGCGGACGCTGACGGTGCGACTACGTTGGAATGTGCACGGGCCGGATCAACGCATTGTCACCGCGCGTCGTAAACCGGGAGCTTATTCGGCGTCTGCCTGTACTGGGCGGTCGGCGAAGTGCATGTGGGCGATGCGGAATCGATCATCGGCCCAGGTGTACACGACGGTCATCGGACCGCGAGAGATGCTGTCAGCAGACGCCGAGCGATCGCCGAAGAGCCAGGTAGCAGTTACGACCGCCACCTTTCCGTACGCGCTGCTTTGCACATCCTCCACCCACAGCTCCTGCTCGGGCTCCATCCCGCCAGCGATGAATCCAAAGCCCTCGTGATGCTCGCGCATGGCAGCGGGCCCTTGAATCAGCCCTTCTCGCTCCGACGAGAAGTAGGTCAGGCTCGAATCGGACAAGAATAGCTCATCGAGCCGTGTCAGGTCGCGCGTATTCCACAACTCCACCCACGCCGCGATGTGCGTGTCTGCGTCGAATGCGTCAAGCGGAGTTTGAGACTGGTCCGGTACACCACAAGAGACGGCGAACACGACAAAGATGAGCCGAGCCTTGAGAAGAATCTGAAATTCGGCTGTCGAGTGTTGGCTGTTCATAGTCCGATTCAATCCACTTTCTGCGCGCTGTCCGTCACAATCAAAGCCAAACCGCCTTCCTACTCGTCATTACCCTCTTCAGAAAGCTTCAGTGCTGCCGAGTTGACGCAATAGCGAAGGCCCGTGGGCTGCGGTCCGTCCTCGAACACATGGCCGAGGTGAGCGTCGCAATTTGCGCAGAGAACCTCGGTTCGTCGCATCGCCAGGCTGTTATCGGGCGCCGTGGCGACGCTGTCCGGCGAGTCCGCTTCCCAGAAGCTGGGCCAGCCGGTCCCGGAGTCGAACTTGGCTTGCGAGTCGAACAGCCGGCTGCCACAGCACACGCAGCGGTAGACTCCCGCTTCCTTGGCGGCGTGATAGTCGCCGGTGAACGCTCGCTCCGTGCCTTTCTGGCGGGTGATTCGATACTGCTCCGGCGTGAGAAGCTCCTTCCACTCCGTGTCGCTCTTGCGAACCTTTGGCATGGTCACTCGTGTACCCCTCTGAAGTCATGGTGGACCTGGATTGCCGTAGAATGCTCCGGGAGTAGTAGCCCTGTCCAGGCTTTCTGTTCCATCGGTTGTGGCCAACGACCAGGCGGCACCGCCTGCGAGACAGGTTCGTGTCCCGGTTGATCGAAAGGGGTGAAGAGTTCAACTTTGTGCGCCGTGATATTGATTGGAATAACCCGGGCCGGCCCTGCCATGCGGCCGGAGCTGGAGCGATAGGAAGATGAAAGACGTGACAAACCGTCGGACGCAGCGCTCGTTTCCAGCGCCGGGACTATCTGTGATCCTCTTGCTGGGGATTGCCGCGGGAACAGCGGCGGATGCGGAAGCGCAGGCAACGGCGTCTGCCCAGAGCTCTCCGCGTACTTGGTCCGTCGCCAATCTGCCGCACGTGGATCTCTGGTACCACGGATTGGCCGTGGTCGACTTCGAGGGCTTCGGGCCTCTCGACTTCTACTCGGACGACTACGCCGCCCGCGCGCGCCAGGAGAAGGAACAGCTGGGGATCTTCCCGACCCAGCTGGATGAGTTGGCTCCGCGGCTTCGCTCCGCGTTCGAGCGCGACAGCACGTTCGAGGTCTTTCATTTCATGCCCCTGTACTTCGCAGCGGCGAGCCGCGGAGGCATGCTGGATGCGCTGGGAGAGGTGGCGCAGGGGACGGATGCGGCTCAAATCTCGGATCTCACGGTCCGGTTCGGCGCGGCCGCTGCGGCAGCGGTTCTCAGCAGACCAAGCCAGCGTCAGGTACTGGCCGAGTTCGTGGAAGCCCTGGAGGAGGAGTGGCGGGCGTTCTACAGCTCGTTCTGGGCGAAGCTCGCCGCCGAGAACATGGAGCGCTACCGACAGCTGCAGGAGACTTGGGATGGTCGCTTCGCAACGGCGCTGGCGGGGTACCTACAAGGAGTGAACCTCGATCAAGGCATTATCGTCGTCACACCGCCGCTGGGGCCGGAAGGACGAATTTTCGAAGGAGACCCGGGCAATCGAGCGGACAATCTCATCGCTGTCCGGGCGGATGTAGTGCAAGGAGCGCCGAACGCCACATTACACTCGGTGGTCCGCGAGGCGTGCTATCCCGTGGTGCGGAGAGTGATGAACAATCTCGCCTCGGCTCGACAGGACCGAGTCAGCGCCGAGCGCGCCAGCAGCCGCGCAGCGGTCAGGTGCGGCGCCATCCTGCTCGAGCAGCGAGCTCCCGAGCTGGTTGAGGAATATCGGCGAAGCTTCCCGACGCTGGCTCCGGCCGAAGCCGGGCCGGAAGAAGTGGCCCGGGAGTTCGTGCGGGCTTTTCCGTTGGATGAAGAGGTGGAAGTCGCTTTGCGGGCGGCGCTTCGCGAGATGTGACGGAAAGCGCGCTCGATCTAGAGACCTACCGTTCGCCACACAGGGGTCCTACCAGGGAGTGGTGCGGGGCGACTCCGCGGCGAGTCGCGTCTGAAGTATCGGAGGCGTCCGGGTCGCTTGCCCGGGCGCCTCTCGCTTGCTAGGGCGTCTCGATCTGATAGGTTTGGGCCGCATTCCAAACCGAAACTGTGGAGAATTGCAATGAGGATTCGCATGCAGATGGTGCCTCTGGCGTGTGCCGTGTGGGCAGCTTTACTAGCCGCAGCGCCGTCGCTTCGAGCGCAGGAATGGGAATCCGTCGAGATCGGGACGCAGGAGGTGGCGCCGGGCGTCTACATGATGAGCGGTCGTGGCGGTAACATCGGCGTGTCGGCGGGGGAAGACGGCGTGTTCGTCATCGACGACCAATATGCGCCGCTCACGGAGAAGATCGTCGCCGCGATCCGCGCCGTCAGCGATGGCCCCATACGTTTCGTGCTCAACACGCACTGGCACGGTGACCATACGGGCGGCAACGAGAACCTCGGCTCGGCCGGCGCACTGATCGTGGCCCACGACAACGTGCGCGAGCGTATGAGCGTGGAGCAGTTCATCGAGGCTTTCGATTCGAGGACGCCGCCGTCGCCGGAGGGCGCGCTACCTGTGGTCACCTTCTCGGCGAGCGTCACGTTCCACCTGAACGGAGATGAACTGTTTGTCTTTCACGTCGAGCACGCCCATACCGATGGCGATGCGATCATCCACTTCCGCGCATCGAACGTCGTCCATATGGGCGATACGTACTTCGCGGGCGTTTATCCGTTCATCGATGTGTCGACCGGTGGCTCGATCGACGGGATGATCGCAGCGGCCGATAAGGTGCTCTCGATCGTCGACGACGATACCCGGATCATTCCCGGCCACGGCGAACTGTCGAACAAGGCCGAGCTGAAGGAGTATCGCGCCATGCTTGCCGGTGTACGGGATGCCGTTGCTGCGGAGATCGCCAAGGGCAAGAGCGAGGACGAAGTGGTCGCGGCGGATCCCACCGCTCGCTGGAACGAGGAATGGGGCCAGGCCTGGCTGAACCCCGAGACGTTCACGAGGATCGTCTACAGCGATCTGGCGCGGAAGAACTAGCGTGGTCTGCCACAGTAGTGATGTCGGACGCCGGTCATTGACGTAAGACGGGCTTTGAATGGCCAATGTCGAACATCGATTGCCGAATTTCCAAGAACAGTTCTTCGTTATTGGCTAATCGATATTGTGCCTTCGATATCCAAAGCTGGCGAATTCAAAGCGGCCAACCCGTCAGTATCAGTGTGGTCCAGTGCTAGCCAGCGCCGGCGCCTTCGGTCGAAGTCGATCGCGGCTCCAGCGCTAGGGCTGCCCCGCTCAGCCTGGCCTTCTGGGTCCTCAGCTGTCGCAGGCGCCCGGCAAGGGCCCGATAGCCGAGGAGGACGGCCAATACGCCGCCGAAGATGAGCGGCTGGCGTGCATCGGCCTTCACCAGCCAGAGAAAGTGTAGCACACCGAGGGCCGCGATCGGGTAGACCAGCTTGTGAAGTCGATTCCAGCGTTTGCCCCCCAGCCGCTTCATCATCCGCTTCGTGGACGTGAGCGCCAGCGGGACCATCAGCAGCAGCGCCGTGAAACCGACTGTGATGTAAGGCCTTTCGGCGATGTCCTCGAAGATGTAGTCGAAGGCGAAAAACTGATCGAGCCCGATGTAGATCCCGAAGTGGAGGGCCGCGTAGAAGAACGCGAACAGCCCCAGCATCCGCCGCAGCTTGACCAAGGCCCCCCAGCCTATGATCCGCCGAACGGGCGTCACGCCGAGAGTGAGCATCAGGAAGGTCAGCGCCCACCAGCCTGTCCGGTGGGTAACTTCCTCGATGGGGTTGGCGCCGAGGCCGCCCGTCGCCGCTTCTGCCGCCAACCGCGCGAACGGGGCGAGCGACAGGACGAATACGCCGACCCGCAAACTCCGCTCGGCAAGCTTCCGGCGTTCACTCCTGGCCACTAGAAGTACTTCCTCAAATCCATCCCCGAGTACAGATGCGCGACCTGGTCCGCGTACCCGTTGAAGGGCAGCGTCGGGCGGCGCCCGAACTCGCCGATGCGTCGTTCGCGCTTCTGGCTCCAGCGCGGATGGTCGACGTCGGGATTCACGTTCGCGAAAAAGCCGTACTCGCTCGAGGCCGCGTCCATCCACGAGGACACCGGCATCTGGCTGACGAAGCGCATGCTCACGATCGATTTGATGCTCTTGAACCCGTATTTCCACGGCACCACCAGTCGGATCGGCGCGCCGTTTTGATTGGGCAGGACTTTGCCGTACAGCCCGACCGTCAAGAGCGCCAGCGGGTGCATCGCCTCGTCCATCCTCAGTCCCTCGACGTAGGGCCAGTCGAGCACCGCGCGCCGTTGCCCCGGCATCTGCTCCGGATCGTGCAGCGTCTTGAACTCCACGAACTCGGCCCGCGATGTCGGGTCCAGATCCTTGATGAAGTCGGCGAGCGGGAAGCCCATCC
>JBDHHL010000219.1:0-9053 GCA_039589375.1 Gemmatimonadota bacterium
GGACTGTGGCTCGCGTATCGCAACGTCAGCCGCGAAGACGGCCGGACCGAAAAGGCCAATCAGTGGGTGCGCGACGGCCTCAAGACTTCGGCCATGATCCTGGTGGTCACCGGACTTGGCGGCTCGCTTAGCGCGATTCTCAAGGGAACTCCCGCGGTCGACTTCGTCGCCGACCTGTTCACTTCCCACGGTCTGCCCTCCATTCTGCTCCCCTTCATGATCGGCGTGATCGGCAACATGCTGACCGGGTCCACCACGGTCGGTGTGATCACGGCGGGCTCTCTGGTGGCCCCGATGCTCGGACCCCTCGGTCTGTCGCCCGAAGCCGCCATGCTGTCGGGCGCGTCGGGCTCCGTGATCATCAAGTACGTCAACTCCAGCTACTTCTGGGTCTGCACATCGCTCAGCAAGCTCGAGGTGAAGGAGGCGCTGTTGGGGTACGGCGGCGTGACCCTGGTGGGCGGAACGGCATCGTTCGCTGCGGTCTGGGTCATGTGGGCGATGGGCGTCATTTGAGTATGGGGGAGCCACGGGCGATGGTCTCGCTGCAGCATGCTCTCGAGGGAGCGGTCGAAGGCGAGGTCCGGTTCGACAAGATGTCGCGGGCCATCTACTCGACCGATGCCAGCGTCTACCAGATCATCCCCGCGGGAGTAGTGATTCCGCGCTCGGCGAGCGACGTGATCGCCACGCTACGCCTCTGTCGCGAGCATGGGATATCGATCACGGCACGCGGCGGTGGCACGTCCCAGAGCGGACAGGCCGTGGGAGCGGGAGTCCAGCTCGACTTCTCGAAGTACATGCGGCGGATCCTCGAGGTAGACCCGGAAGGGAAGTGGGCCGTCGTCGAGCCCGGGATCGTGGTCGACGAGCTAAACGCTCAATTGAAACCCTACGGGCTGCAGCTGCCGATCGATCTGTCTACGGCCAGCCGGGCCACCATCGGGGGGATGATCGCCAACAACTCCTCGGGTACCCGTTCGATCATCTACGGATCCACGATCGATTACGTGCTCGAGCTCGAGGTGCTGTTGGCCGACGGCAGCGTGGTGACGATGCGGCCGCTGGAGCAGGACGAGCTCGAGCTTAAGTGCCAGCGGGGTGACCTCGAGGGTCGGTGCTACCGTGCCGTGCGGCGCCTGGCAGGACAGCATGCGGCGGAAATCGAGGCGCGATACCCCAAGATCCTGCGCAGGGTCGGCGGCTACAACCTCGACCTCTTCGTCCCGTCCAACGGCTCGTTCGATCTTTGCAAGCTGTTGGTAGGCTCGGAGGGCACGCTCGGATTGGTGCTGCGGGCCAAGCTGCGACTGACGGGATATCCGGGCGCGAAAGTCTTGAGCGTGGCCCAGTTCAACGATCTGCGGGACGCGATGAAAGCGACGCCGGTCATCTTGGGGCACCGTCCCTCGGCTGTGGAGCTGATGGACCGGAATCTGTTGGAGATGACGAGGGGGAAGATCGAGTTCGAGCCGCTGCGCGATTTCATCGTCGGCGATCCGGGCGCCGTGCTGATCGTCGAGTTCATGGGCCAGTCGATGGAGGGGCTTCCCGAGCGGATCGATGTTCTCGATGCGGACCTTCGTGCCCGCGACCTGACTACCCACGTCCACCGCGCGATCGACGGCGGGGCGCAGGCTCGCATCTGGAAGCTGCGCCAGGCGGGCCTCGGCCTGGCGCTCGCCGAGACGGGGGATGTCAAAGGGGTCTCGTACGTCGAGGACACGGCCGTCGCGCCCGAGCGATTGCCGGAGTACATAGACCGATTCCTGGAGATCCTCGACGAGAACGGCACCAAGGCGAGCTTCTACGCCCACGCCTCGGTCGGCCTGCTCCACATTCGGCCGGCGGTTGACATGAAGACGCTGGGCGGGGTCGAGAAGTTCGAGCGGATCGCCGAGCAGGTGGCGGATTTGGTACTGGAGTTCGGGGGCGCCTTGTCGGCAGAGCACGGCGACGGGCTGGTACGGTCGCCGTTCCAGCGCAAGATGTTCGGGCCGGTCATCTACGACGCCTTCTGCGAGATCAAAGGTACGTTCGACGAAGCCGGCGTATTCAACCCCGGGAAGATCGTGCATGCGCCGCCCATTACAGAGAGCCTTAGGTACGGAGCGCAATACATTACGCGCCAACTGGATACGGGGTTCAGCTTCTCCGATTTCGGGGGCATCGCGCGGGCGGCGGAGCAGTGCGGCGGAGTCGGAGCGTGCCGCAAGACACTGACCGGGACGATGTGCCCGTCGTACATGGCGACGCTGGAGGAGTCAGACAGCACGCGAGGGCGAGCGAACGCGCTGCGCCTGGCCATATCGGGCCAACTCGGGCCCCGCGGGCTGACAGACCCCGAGCTGTATCCCGTGCTGGACCTGTGCCTCGAGTGCAAGGCGTGCAAGTCGGAGTGTCCGACCGGCGTCGACATGGCGCGGTTGAAGAGCGAGTTCCTGTACCAGTACCAGCGCGAGCACGGCACGCCCCTGCGGTCACGAGTGCTGGCCTCTGCCGAGCGTGCGGCAGTCTGGGGTAGCCGGCTCGCCCCCGCCTCGAACTGGATCGTGGGCAACCGAGCGGCACGGTGGGTGGGCGAGCTGATCTTCGGGATCGATCGACGCCGAACGCCCCCCGCGTTCTCGCGCCGGACGTTCACGGCCTGGTGGAAGCAGCACGCGGCGTGTGGGCACGAAGGCGGGGAAGTAGATCGACCGCGGGTCGCGGTGTTCGCCGACACGTTCACGGAGTTCTACGAGCCGCTGCACGGCATTGGGACGGTCCGGCTGGCGGAGAAGCTGGGTGTCCAGGTGGTCGTGCCGCCGCGGGTCTGCTGCGGCCGGCCGCTCATCTCGAAGGGATTCCTCGATCGGGCCCGCAACCAGGCTGAGGCGACCGCGCGCGCGTTGTCTCCTCTCGCCGAAGCAGGCGTACCGATCGTCTTCTGCGAGCCAGGTTGCTACTCGGCGGTGCGCGATGATCATCCGCTCCTGCTGCGCGGCGAGCTGAAGGAGAGGGCCGAGCTGGTCTCCGCTGCTTGTCTTACGTTCGAGGAGTGGGCGGAGTCTGCGCTGGCATCAGCGAACGGCAGTTTTACCGAGCTCGCGGGCGACGGTCCAAAGAGGATCCTGCTCCACGGTCACTGTCACCAGAAGGCGCTGGTCGGCATCGACCCCGCGGTGAACCTGCTGTCGCGGGTCCCGGACTGCCAAGTCGTGGCCGTCGACGGTGGATGCTGTGGTATGGCCGGCTCGTTCGGATACGAGCGGGAGCACTACCGCATCTCCGAGGCGGTGGGCGAACGCATGCTGTTCCCTGCGATCCGCGAGCGGGAGCCGGGCACGGCGGTGGTCGCCAGTGGTTTCTCGTGCCGGCAGCAGATCCGTCACTTCACCCATGTCGAAGCACTTTCAGCGATGCAGCTGATCGAGCCGTTGGTCACCTGCAACTCGCCCTTGCCCTAAGATTGCGACCCGGCCCACCAGCATTCTCGCTCCGGACCTCGAGATGCCGTCTTCGGACTACGCGCCACTGAGACCGCGTTGGTTCGGAGCGCTTGACATACGATGTGGTGGCGCGTGTATTGTCCCCCCGCAAGATCACTGGATACCGGACCCGGTCGGTGTGCGGCAGCAACCCACGCAGTATCGAGGATTGGAGCCGGCGCTGGTACATCGCGGAGACGAGGGTTGTGATGTCATATTGGAGCGCTCTGGCCGACGGGGTTCTCGATGGTGTCGCCATCAACCGCGAGGAGGCGCTGGCACTCGCCAATGCGCCCGATGATGAGCTTCTCGCCGTTCTTCACGCCGCCTTCAAGATTCGCTCGCGGTTTCACGGCCGAAAGGTCCGGTTACACCTACTGCAGAATGCTAAGAGCGGCGTCTGTCCCGAAGACTGCACGTTCTGCAGTCAGTCGCTGAGACATGCATCAGCCGTCGAGCAGTATGGCATGCAGAGCGTCGAGGAGCTCGTTGAAGGAGCGGACAACGCCCACGGCAGCGGCGCGGTCACCTACTGTATCGCCACCGCGACGCGCGGGCCGTCGGCGCACGAGATCGACACCGTGTGCTCCGCCGTCGCTTCGCTCAAGCAGAAGTATCCGCTCAAGGTCTGCGTTTCCTTGGGGTTGCTGAAGCCGGGGCAGGCGGAGCGGCTCCGCGAAGCGGGGGTCGACAGGTACAACCACAACCTCGAGACCTCCAGACGCTACTTCCCGAGCATAGTGACGACGCATAGCTGGGAGGATCGCTTCAGCACCCTTACTATGGCTAGGACCGCGGGTCTCGAGATTTGCTCCGGCGGCATCATAGGGATGGGTGAGGCGCCGGAGGACCGGGTCGACCTGGCGTTGGCGCTTAGAGAAATAAGCCCCGAGTCGGTGCCCCTCAACTTTCTCGATCCGCGCCCCGGCACACCGCTCGCCGAGACCATGAGGCTAACACCTCAAGAGTGCCTCAAAGCGCTCGCCATGTTCCGCTTCGTACACCGCGAGGCCGACGTCCGCCTCGCGGGCGGTCGCGAGGCTGCCCTCGACAAGATGCAGCCGCTGGCGTTGTATGCGGCCAACTCGATCTTCACCTCGGGGTACCTGACGACCGCTGGCCAGGGTGTCTCCGAGGATTACAAGCTCATCGCACAAGCCGGCTTCGTTTCGGAGTCTGCGGATTCCGCCGATCAAGGCGCGCCAAGCAGCGGATCCGCGTGATGGACGAGACGTACACGCGCGAGCAGCTCGAGGCGTGGGATGACGCTCACGTCTGGCATCCCTTCACCCCACATACGGTCTATCGCAGCGAGGAGCCGCTAACGATTGTGGCCGGCGATGGCAATTATCTCCTCGACGTTGACGGCAACCGGTACCTCGATGGCGTGGCCTCGATTTGGTGCAATACGTTCGGCCACCGGCGCAAGGAGATCGACGACGCCGTCAGCGTGCAGCTGGGCCGCATCGCGCACTCGACGCTTCTCGGCAACGCCAGCGACCGCTCGATCCTCTTGGCCAAACGGCTAACCGAGCTGGCGCCGGCTGGACTGTGCAAGGTCTTCTTCTCCGATAACGGTTCGACTGCGGTGGAAGTCGCACTCAAGATGGCGCTCCAGTACTGGCAGCAGGTCGACGGCGGCGCTTCCAGCCAGAGGACGAAGTGTCTCGCGTTCACGGGTGCCTACCATGGGGACACGGTCGGGGCGGTTTCGCTGGGTGGAATCGAGCTATTCCACTCCCGGTTCCGTCCGCTTCTCTTCGAGGTAGTGCGCGCGCCGTCGCCCAGTTTCTACCGGCGGCCGCCGGGGAAGACTCTCCAAGAGGCGGAGCGGGAGTTCATCGAGACCTTCGATCGGCTCATATCGTCGCACGCCGACCAGCTGGCGGCGGTAGTCATGGAACCCGGCATGCAGGGTGCGGGAGGAATGATCACCTACCCGGACGGTTTCCTGAGGCACGTTCGCGAAGTCACGCGCCGGCACGACATCCTCCTGATCCTCGATGAGGTCGCGATGGGTATCGGTCGATCCGGCGCGATGTTCGCTGCCGAACGGGAGAGCGTGATCCCCGACTTCGTCTGCGCTGCTAAGGGCTTGACCGGAGGATACCTGCCACTGGCGGCGACGCTGACCACGGAGCGGGTCTACGAGGCGTTCCTCGGCCAGCCGGAAGAGGGGAGGACCTTCTTCCATGGACACACCTACACGGGGAACGCTTTAGGCTGCGCCGCCGCGCTCGCTGTGCTCGACATCTTCCAGCGCGAAGAAGTGCTCGAGAAACTGCCCGCCAAGATCGAGAAGCTCTCTACCGAGCTCGAGAGACTCCGCGAGCTCCCGGACTGCGGCGATGGCGGAGTCGGTGACATCCGGCAATACGGCCTCGCGGCCGGTGTCGAGCTCGTGGCCGACCGGGCGTCCCGACGACCTTTCGACGCTGCCAGGCGAGTCGGGATGAGAGTCTGCCGGCTGGCCCGCGAGCGTGGCGTCTTCCTCCGGCCACTCGGAGACGTCATTGTGCTCATGCCGCCTCTGTCGATCGACGAGGACGAGATCCAGCTGCTGGTGGGGGCGGTGGAGCACGGGATCGGAAAGGCACTCGCGCCGTGATTATGCTTCGGCCCCGTGCCCGCGTCTGTGACCCACGATGAGGGAAGTTACCGTCGGCAACATCGTGGTAATCACCGGCACCGACACTGCCGTCGGGAAGACGATGGTCGGGGCTGGTCTCGCGCGGGCGCTCCGTGACCGCGGGGTCGAGGTACTCGCAATCAAGCCGGTCGAGTCTGGTACATCTGCCCGACCGGCACCGAACGAGGACGGCGCGATTCTCGCCGCGGCCAGCGGCCAGGCGCAGCCGCGATGGGCCCTGACGCGCCTGCGGGCTCCGTTGGCTCCGCCGGTGGCCGCGGACGCGGAGGGCGTCCAACTCGACATGGACGCTTGGTGCGCTGAGATCGGCGACTACGCGGAGGTGGCCGACATAGTCCTCGTGGAAGGAGCGGGTGGGGTGTTGTCGCCGCTCACCTGGACGGAAACGAGCCGCGATCTGGCCCGGAGGCTCGGGGCAGGCACGGTCCTCGTCGCGGCGGACCGGCTCGGCACGCTCAACCACATCTTGATGGCCATGGAAGCGCTCGAGCACGCCGGCGTGCCGGCCGCCGCGGTGGTGCTCAGTGCCCCCGCCTCCGCCGATCCCTCGACAGGTAGAAACGCCGAGGCGTTGAGCAAGCTCTCCGGCTTCGAGAGGATTGCGGTCCTTCCCAGAGTGTCTTCACTCGAGGCCGCCGCCGACCGACTCGGGAAGGTGGCGGAGTGGCTCGTGACGCCGGGCGCATCGGGATCCTCCGGATGACGGGCTGGAACGAGTGGCTGGATGCCTCGCTGGGCCGGTTGGCCGGTGGCGATCTGCTGCGCGATCTCCGCGCCATGGTGCCGATATCGGCGGTGCGAGCGGAGATAGACGGGCGTGTCGTGGTACTATTCTCCAGCAACGACTACCTCGGGCTCTCGGCCCACCCGGAAGTGAGAAGCGCTGCCGCCGAGGCGGCGGAGAGC
Organism: Gemmatimonadota bacterium; assembly: GCA_039589375.1. GTDB lineage: Bacteria > Gemmatimonadota > Gemmatimonadetes > Palauibacterales > KS3-K002 > JASFMO01. Next base: position 7,027 of record JBDHHL010000219.1, read on the forward strand.
GTCGGCCTTGGGCCGCGCGGCTCGCCGCTCATTTGCGGATACACGTCGGCTCATCGGGCGTTGGAAGAGGAGATCGCCGAGCTCGAAGGTTGCGAGCGAGCGTTGCTATTTCCCACCGGCTACGCCGCGAACCTGTCGGTCATGACGGCGTTGGCAGGGCAGGGCACCACCGTATACTCTGACGAGCTCAACCACGCCTCGATCATCGACGGCTGCCACCTCGCGCGGCTTTCCGGCGCGAAGGTCGAGGTCTACCCGCACCGCGACACCGAAGCGCTGGAAGGGCTTCTGCGAGATTCAGTGGCTGAGCGGCACCTGATCGTCACGGATACCGCTCTTGGTCGTTGACGAAGCCCACGGCACGCTGGTGTTCGGGGACGGCGGCGGTGGTGTGGCCGAACATTTCGGTGTGGGCGAGCGAATCGACGTGCACGTGGGCACGCTGAGCAAAGCGGCCGGGGCTCTCGGAGGCTTCGCGGCGACCAGCGACCGAATTCGCGGCTGGCTGCTCAATCGCTCGCGCACCTACGTCTACTCCACGGCACCGCCGCTTCCCGTAGTCGAGGCGGCCCGAGCGGCGATTCGGATCGCTTGCCGTGATCCCGGAATTCGTCACCGCCTGTGGGAGCGAGTCGCGCAATTCGGTAAGTTGGTGGGCGCCGAACCTTCGAGCCCGATCGTTCCAGTTGTCCTGGGAAGTGAAGGACGAGCGGTGGCGGCCAGCCGGCACTTGCTGGACAACGATCTGCACGTGGTCGCCATTCGACCGCCGACCGTACCGCCGGGAACATCGCGGCTCCGCATAACGCTGTCTGCCGCGCATACCGCGGAAGACATCGAGGCGCTAGCCCACGGGCTGGCCCCGTTCCTTTGAGTGGTCGGCGCCCGCAGACAGACGAACGAGAGGACTCTCTTGAGACAGAAGCCTAGCTTGAGGGCGTTCGTTCTTCACAGGTTGGGAGACCCCGATGGCCCATGGCCGGCAGCGCGCAGTATGTTCGTGCGGTCGTTCGGCGCGAAGTCGTTTGCTGCGTTCTGGCGGTACTGGAATCCCGTCTACCATTACTATCTCTATTACTGGTGTTATCGACCCCTGCGGAGTTTCTTACCACGTCCGGTAGCGCTCGCTCTTACGTTTGCGGCCTGCGGCTTTCTCCTTCACGACCTGCCGCACCTGCCGTTCACCGGCGTGCCACTCATCACGATATGGTTCTCGCTCTTAGCGGTAGGTGTCGTTGCGGGTGAGTTGCTGCGAATGGACCTGTCCCGCCGGCGCTTCACGGTAAGGGTGATGGTCAACGTCGTCTATCTAGCCGGGCTGTTGGAGGTGGCTCGCAGACTATCGGTCCAGTTGTTCCGAGCATGATGCGCGGGCACGCTTGCCCCGGACATTCAGGCACAACGAATCAACGTGCTGCCACCACGATCGTCGCTGCGCTCCATACGTGTTGTATCTACTCGTCGCGCTGACTATCGTTGTCCGAACCTCCACGACAACCCAACAGGAGTGACCCATGCGAATACGCCTGACACTGGTCCTGTCCCTACTATTGTGTGTTGCATCCCTACTGAATGCCCACGACTTGTTCATCAAACTGGAAAGCTACTTCCTCACTCCTCACACATCTGTCAGCGTTCCAATATTGAACGGGAGCTTCGTGTCGAGTGAGAACGCGATCATGCCTGACCGGGTCATCGATATCAGCCTGGTGTCGGCGGCCGGCCGGACACACATCGACGCCTCGGCGTGGGCCGGTGATACCACGTCTACCGACACAACTTATCTGACTATTGAAACGGGTGATCCGGGCACGTACATCGTGGGTGCCTCGACCAAGCCACGCGACTTTGGACTGTCTGCGGCCGACTTCAACGAGTACCTGGAGCACGATGGCATCCCCGATATCCTAGAGGCGCGTCGGCAGAGCGGTGAGCTGGACAAGGATGTCAGGGAGCGGTATGCGAAGCACGTGAAGGCCGTGCTGCAAGTCGGCGATGTGAGAGATGATGCCTACAGTGCCCGCCTG
>JBDHHL010000220.1:0-9252 GCA_039589375.1 Gemmatimonadota bacterium
GTACTCCGCCCGCCGCGAATCACGTCGGTATTCTTGCGTTTTCTCCAAGAAGGTGACGAAATTGCTGATGCCCGCCATCTCGACCCCGGCTTTCAATCGGTCGTTGTAGTGGGTCATGGAGGCGAGCACCATATAGCCCCCGTAGGAACTTCCGTAGACGGCTACCCGGTCCTTGTCCAACTCCGGCTGATCTTCGATCCAGTCCAGCAGCGCGCCGATATCGCGCACCGATCTTTCGCGGTTGACGCCGTCATCGAGCTGAACGTACGTCTTGCCGTAGCCGGTTGAGCCGCGAACGTTGGGTTCCAACAGGGCCACCCCCAGTTCGTTGATCCAGTACTGGTACGTAGAGGAGAAGGACGGCCGAGCCTGATCCTCGGACCCGTGTATGGAGATAATCACCGGGTAGGGCGGCTCGACTCTGGCCGGCCTGTAGTAGAGGGCTGGGATCATGCGGTGCGGAGCTTCCGGCTCGGCCGAAGCGGGATAGTGAATGAGCTCCGGCACCGAGAAGTTCTCTGTCTTCAAACTGCCCACTTCGCTGTATGTCCAGCGGGTGAGTATGCGTCTACCGATGTCCAGGGTATAGGTATCGCTGGGCGTCCGGGGCGTATTCAGGGTCAGCCCCAGCTGTCGGTCGTCGGGGCTGAATCTCAATTCCCTGATGAGCCCCACCGGCAGTTCCGGCACCGGCACCGTCCTCCACCGCGCGATGATCCGCAGGTGCAGCCGGTCAATGCCATCCTCGTTGGTGACAAAGGCGATCGCGTCCCCCTCGTGGGACACTTCCAGGGCTTCGACGTCCCAGGGCACGCTTCCTGTGAGAACCGTACTCTGGCCACTGGCCAGATCGTAGTAGCGGAGACGCTGGAATTCGCTGTTCTCATCGGAGGTGTAGTAAACGCCTAGGCCGTCCCGGGACCACGCCGCATCTCTCCCGTACGCGATCTTCTCATCCGAGGGATTCAGCCGGATGACTTCACCGCTACTCAGGTCAACCACGTACAGATACGACTCTGTCCACGACACCTGTTGCCGCACCAGCAGGCGGGAATCGTCAGGGGACCATTCCATCGGATAGTAGGGACCCTCGGCCTCCAGTACCATGCGGGAAGCACCAGGGTCCTCCACGTCGGCCACATAAATATCCCAGTCGCGGCCGTTGCGGGCCGTGCTGTAGTAGACGAAACGGTCACCCCCCTGCGACCAGACAAGACCTCCTTTCCAGTACTGGCCGTCCGTGAGAACGCTGTACTCACCGGTGGCCAGGTCGAAGTAGAAGATCTGAAAGAACTCACTACCCCCTACGTCCTTGAGGAATAAGAATCCCGCCGGCTGACCGGCGGGCCGGACAGCAGCTTCACCGACAGGCTCGTTGAAGAACGTGAGCTGCTGCCGCGAGCCACCGGGTTGCTCGACGTAGTGGATCTGCGAACCGGTCTTCACGTACAGGCCCTGCCCGTCAGGATGCCAGCCAATGAACCTCGCCGAACGGAAGTTCGTGTACTGACGCATGCGCCGCGCCACCTCCGGCGAGATGTCGGGAATGTTCTCCAGGACTAGGTTGCCCACCTCGCGGCGCTCCACCTGGGCTAAGGAAGGCGCTGCCGGCAGGACCACCAGAGCCAGGAGACTGAGGATACTGAAGACTCGTTTCACGGAAACGCTCCTCCAGAAAAGTCGGAGACAACAAAGAGCCGGTTGAGACGGTGCGGTACCAGCGGCTGTTGGAATCTAGGGCTCGTAGGCATCCGTTCTGAAGGTGGACTGCTCGAGACACAGGTTGTAGTGTTAAACTAGCTCCAATTGAAGACCCTGCCAGACAGGATCAGTAAGGCGGCTACGAGCTATGCCCATCTTAGTACAAGTTGACACGCGCCGGCGCTTGGTCGTTGCGAAGGTGTTGGGTGACTTCACGATCGAGGAGATTGTGAAGGGGATCGACGATTCTGTTAACGATCCAAATTTTGAGCCGGGCTTCGATGTGCTGTCAGATCACAGCGAGATCGGAACGCCCATCAGCGTTACCCAGGCCAAGCAAATGATTGCGCACCTCGAATCGGTGTCGCACTTGATGGCAGGTGCGCGCTGGGCTGTGGTCGCGCCTAAGCCGGCCTCTTACGGAATGATGAGAATGTTGGCGGTTCTGGCAGAGCGTGTTCCGATGAAGGTCGAGGTCTTTCAGACGCTTGACGAAGCGCAAGCGTGGTTGAGTGGGCCGAAGCAGAAGTAGAGCCGACTGGGCAGCCGCCAATTAGCGTTTGCAGCTGAGAGACATAACCGCCATGCGGCACCAGAAAGAGCGCGTCATTCCACAGTTCGAAGATCCCAAGCCGGGGTTCAAGTGGCCGGTTGCAGTGGCACAACCGATTGCGGCACCAGCGGAGAAAGTCTGGGCGGCGGTCTCGAAGCCAGGAAACCTCGAGCATGGCCATCCCTTCTGTGAAAAGAACCCTGTGGAGGTGTGGCCTGGTGCAGGGTCGCGTGATGAGGTTCACTACCTAAGCGGGTGGGTCTTTGAGCGCCGGTTCTGTCGATGGATCGACGGGGTCGGCTACGACCTGGAGATCGGCAGGCGCGGTGGGAGGTCGTCGTTCGTGTCGTGGCGAATCTTGCCGGGCCATCAGCAGGAGTGCACTCTGAGGATAGCGGTCTATCCGTATGTACTTCAGAACGTACCTGTCGCGGTTCGCTGGTTCCCACACGTGCTCCGACTTCGCCCCATGCTCGGAAGATACCTGACGTCCGTGGTGAGAGGCTTTGAGTGGTACGTGACCCGAGGCGAACCGGTACCTCGGGATCAATTCGGCGCACACCCTTGGTTCTCCGCGCCCAAACATTCCAGCCGTGCTACTTGACGATTCTAAGCGGCATGCTAACGACAATTCACCGCGCAAATGAGCCGCATAGCCGTTAGACACATGCCAGGGTAGTAGGCGCCGCGAGGACGTGTTGGCCGCTGTGCAGGAGGTTCTGTTTGAGCTGCAGGTATGATGTGAGCAGGATCCCCAAGATGGTTCTGTTGCTCTGGCCATCGCTCCTCGCCGCTGCCGGATGCGAGAGGCCGGCGGACGACCGGGACACGAGGCCCAACATCGTGCTCATCATCGCGGATGACCTGAGCTGGGAGCACTTGGGCGCCTACGGCTTCACCGATGTCAGAACGCCCAACATCGACCGGCTGGCGGATGAGGGAATCGTCTTCTCGAGCGCGTTCGTGAGCACTTCGTCGTGCACGCCGTCACGGGCCTCCATTCTCACCGGTCGCAACGGATTCGAGCTCCGGCAAGGCGCGTCGCTCTGGGGCTACCTCCCCACGGAGTACGTGGTGTATCCCGATCTCCTCGAAGCGCGGGGATACGTGGTTGGCGGGACGGGTAAGGGCTGGGGGCCGGGCTTCCTGATGGACAGGGACAGGAACCCGGTGGGCCGACTGTACAACGACATCGAGGCGGATCCATACGGCCGCGCGTTCGATCGCACCGAGGTCAGCAGGGTAGACTATGCGGGGAACCTCAGTGTTTTTCTCCAGCAAGTGGGCGAGGAACCGTTTTCCTTCTGGGTGGGAACATACGAGCCTCACAGAGGATACACGCCGGGGCTGGCCGAATACCAGGGACGACTCGCCCCGGAGTCGATTCGGGTGCCCGACTTCTTGCCGGATACACTGCCAGTCAAGGAAGACCTGAACGAGTACCTGTTCGAAGTCGAGCACATCGACATGCAAGTGGGACGGGGTGATCGAGGTCCTCGACGAGCAGGGCAAGCTGGACAACACGATCATCCTCTTCACGTCCGACAACGGGATGCCGTTTCCGCGGGCCAAGGCGACTTTGTATGATTACGGCACGCACATGCCGTTGCTGGTCTGGTGGGGAGACAACATCGATGGCGGGCGGATCGTCAGCGACATGATCAGCCTCACTGATGTCGCTCCGACGCTTCTTGAGATCGCCGGTATCGCCGTTCCCGATGAGATGTCGGGCACGAGCTTCCTGCCCCAGGTGCTATCCTCCGAAAGCGGCAATACCGACGCGAGCCGGGACCGCGTGTTCTTGTATCGTGAAAGACACGGATGGTGCTGTGAGGGAGGCACCACTTTCCCGTCCAGGGCCATCAGGACCCGAGACTTCTTGTTCATCTGGAATGCTGAACCGGATGTGCTACCGGCAGACGTCGATGGCAGTCCCACGCGGCGCCTGTTGACCGAGAACCGGGCGGAATATGCGGCGCTGTACGACCTGTCGTTCGGGAAACGGCCGGAGTTCGAGCTGTATGATGTGAAGGCGGACCCCTATCAGATGCACAACCTAATCGGCGATGCGGCCCATCGCCCGATAGCCGATGCACTGCGAGAGAAATTGTTCGAGTATCTGAGGGAGCGCGGGGACCCGCGGATGTCCGGAGACGAGACCGTATTCAGGCACACGCCTTACTTCGGTCACCTGTTCGAGCTTGGACTGCTTCAGTGGGCGACCGACCGGGACGGTCGCAATTTCACGGAAGCGGAGGTCGCGGAGTTGCTCGGTCAGGCGTATGAGGTCAGAGGTGAAGGCGAGGCGTTCAACCGGGTAGCCGACCACGAAGGCTGGCCAAAGTAAGGAAGTCAGTGTTCCGCGCGCCGAATAACGAGATAGTGCATGGGAAGCGTTCAATCAGTTGAAACACATGAACGTTAGGCTGCACCGATGCGGAGTATGAAACCTCCGACACCCTATCCGGCGCTGAACGCTGTATTGCAGGAGTTGGTGGGTGGTGCTGGGCAGGTTCTAGGTGACAACCTCATCGCGGCCTGGCTGCAGGGTTCATTCGCGGTCGGCGGCTTTGACGATCATAGCGATGTCGATTTCATCATTGCCACTAAGCAAGAGCTTTCCGATCTCCAGGTGCGTGACCTGCAGGCCATGCACCAACTGATCTATGACCTTGAATCTGAATGGGCGAAGCATCTCGAGGGCTCGTACTTCCCAACCACCGTTCTGCGTGAACACGCTCAGAGTGGTCGAGAACTATGGTATCTCGACCACGGAAGTCGTGTGCTGGAGAGATCTGCCCATGACAATACTGTTGTCGTCAGGTGGATACTGCGAGAAAAGGGAGTCGTACTAGCGGGGTCGCAGCCTGCAACGTGGATAAATCCAATCCCAACGGACGCGTTGCGCCAAGAAATCTTGGAGACTATCAACACTTGGGGAGGGGAAATCCTGGCGGACCCAGAGCAGATCAACAACCGCTTCTATCAGACCTTCGCGGTCTTGAGCTACAGCCGCATGTTGCACGACCTACACACTGGAGTGGTTGGATCCAAGCGTCTAGGAGCGGAGTGGGCGAAAGAAAACCTCGACCCGGCATGGAGGGGCCTTATCGATCGTGCCTGGGATGGGCGACCGAATCCCGCATTCTCAGTCCAACAGCCAGCTGACGAAGCTGATTTCAGAAGGACCCTGGAGTTTGTCGAGGAGGTCATGGGAGCAGCGAATGAGTTGGCCGCCGAGACATAAGGTGGCTGAGTCCGTCGTGAAAATGGTGTAGGGCAACGTCGATGGAACTACGCAGTCGAGTCGAGGCTAAGATCCGCGACTGGCGGATCGATGTCGACGAGACATTGGAAACCCAGAGTTCCTTCCTTTCCTTCGGCCGTCGCGACAGTCGGCCGGTTGTGCTCAAGGTGGTTGGAGCTGACGGAGACGAATCGCGTTCGGGCGAAATAGTCGAGGCGTTCGCGGGACGGGGCGTTGTGCGAGTTTATGAGTACGCCGAAGGTGCGATGCTCCTCGAACGCCTCAGCCCCGGGGATTCCCTCGCTCGTTTGGTATTGGAAGGTCGCGATGAGGAAGCCACTGATATCTTGGCTGACGTCATCGCCAACATGTTGCCCCCACGGCGACCAGTGGCCGGTGTGCCAACGGTGCCAGAATGGGCCAAGGCGTTTGATCGTTATGCTGCGAGCGGCGACCGCCAGATCCCGACGGATCTCCTCGAGGAGGGGCGTCGGGTCTATTCGGAGCTATGTGGTTCGCAGTCGCGGCCGCGACTGCTCCACGGCGACCTTCATCACTACAATGTCTTTTTCGACTCGCAGCGGGGCTGGCTGGCCGTGGACCCCAAACGGGTCGTCGGCGAACTCGAGTACGAAGTTGGAGCGGCTCTGCGGAATCCTTACGAAAGACCGGAATTGTTCCTGGAGCCGTCAACGATCGAGAAGAGGCTCGATCGCCTGGCACTCAAGCTTCACCTCGACGTTGAACGAATGTTGGCCTGGAGCTTTGCCCAGGCCGTTCTAGCCGCTGTCTGGGCGGTTGAGGACGGGTTCGCCGTCGAGCCGACGCATCCGTGTATAGTACTAGCCGATACGATCCGGCCGATGCTTGGGGTGCGGGGTTGACGCCTGGTTGAAACGCTGGCCGTTAGGCAGATCAAACGGGATGATCGATATGCACGTGATGTTGTGCCGGAACCGAGTGGAGAACTTCTCGACATGGAAGGAGATCTTCGATTCCCACGCCCAAGCGCACCGCGACGCTGGCCTTCACCTGATGAACGTCTGGCGCGGTCTCGAAGAACCCAACAATATCTTCTTCTTGTTCGAAGTCACAGACATCGACAAGGCACGCACATTCATCGACGATCCGGAAGCCGCGGAAGCCGGCAAGGTGTCAGGTGTTCTTGACGGCGAATACCATTTTCTTGAGAGTGTCCCGGGGTGTTGACTGCCTAGCAGGCGTTTGCAGTTGTCGCTGCGTGCTTCGCACAGGTCGCCTTGCCTCGCAGTTGCGCCGCTCGTTCCTCACGCCGCAAAGCTGACCGTTAGGCGGCCCGTTCGAGGACATCGTATATGCCAGCAGACAAGAGCCTCTTCTACTACGGACATGTCTACAATAGACTCTTCGACCCTGCGCTGGCCGAAGCGCGACGAGTAGCTGCAAGTCTGGTCGCCGAGGGTTCAACGGTACTGGACATCGGCTGTGGTACAGGGCAACTGTGCTTCGCCCTCAGGGCAGAGAAGAACTGCCGGGTAGTCGGCGTTGATCTGTCGCTCCGGATGCTGCGCTTTGCGGAGAAGGTCAATCGCTATGGGGATGTCAGCTTCACACACCAGGATGCGACCGAACTCGTTGGCATCGAGGATCGAAGCTTCGACTACGCGACGGTGCTCTTCTTGATGCATGAATTGCCACGAGAGATGCAGTTGCGTGTACTCAGTGAGGCGCAGCGAGTTGCCAGCCACGTATTGATTATCGACTCGAAGATGCCGCTGCCCGTGAGCCTGAGTGGTCTAAGCATACGTATCGTGGAGGCGACGTTTGGGCGAGAGCATTACGGTCATTTCAAGAGCTTCTTGGGCCGTGGTGCATCGATCTTCGTTCTGGCGGGACTGCCGCGAGGCTGTCTTGATTTCGAGTGCGCAGTAGATCGGGGCCAATGTGCCGAAGGTCGCGGCTGAAACGCTGAACGCTAGGCCGCGGTTCGAGAGGGTCACCCCCAGCTCGGAAGGACGAACACATGAGACCTGCCGCCGCCGTCGCTCTTGTGATCGTGGGAGCGCTGCTGCTCGTGTCCGGCACTGTCCTCGCCGTGGTACTCCACAAACTGGATTTCTTCACCATCAACCTGACTTCGTGGTATGACGTCGCGATCGCCGTGGCGGTGGCTGTTATAGGCCTGGTTCTCGTGGCCCTGGGTACGCGAGCGCTCCGACGAGCAAACCACAAGCATGCCGCGGCCTAGCAAGCGTTTCTGGAGAACGTGGCAGTTCGATACTGCTCGTATCTTCAGAGCAGAAGGAGTGACAACAATGCCTCGTCGTCTCTTCGTAGCCACGTTCGTGCTCACCGCCCTGGCAAGCGGAGCTTCACCTGCGGTCGCGCAGGTCAGCTCGAACGGTTTCCTCGTCAAGCATGAGACGAGCATCGGCGCACCGCACGCGCGGGTCTACGGCCCGATCCTCCTGCTCGGTACTCCAGTACATTGCGCTGGCCCTTCTCAACAAGCGGATGAACGCGCAGTCGGCGAACAGTTGATGTTGGGCTTTGCCGAGTTCTGGAATTCTCACGATTTGAGTCAACTCGACGCCATCTATGCGGACGATGCTGTCTTCGAGGACGTGCCCGACGGCACTACGTATCGCGGATTGGAAGAAATCAAAGCCAGCCTTGGGGAAGACATCACGTATGCTCCTGACGTGCAGATCGAGGTCGTATCTCTCTTCGTGTCCGAAGACAGGGGCGCGCTCGAGTGGGTGTGGAGCGGGACTCAGACGGGCGACATTCCCGGGCTCTTGCCTGCCACCGGGAGAGCGTTCTCGGTCCGCGGCGTGAGTCTCTTTGAGTTCTCGGCTGGCCGGATCATACGACACGCCGACTATTACGATGCGGCTGGCCTCCTGCATCAACTCGGTGTCGAGATTCGACTGCCTGAGATGACGCCTGACGGATGACAATGCGGCCGAGTGCAGCCTTGACGTAGACCGTTGGATGGCAGCAGTGGCTATAGCGTGAAGAAGCGGTCAGTCCACATATCGGAGGTTGTCCCACCCGTAGTTGAAAGCTGAACAGACGAAAGAAGTCGGTGGTGGCTCCTACTGCCCGACCGTAGTAGGATCGGGTAGCCGTATAACCTCTTCAGAAGGAGACACCACCGATGGGGAGAACTTACGAAATCGCTGGTCGTGGTGATAGTCGAGCGCTCGAGGCGTTCCTGGCGAAGGAGGGGCAATTCCTGCTGCCGGTGGTGCAGTTGATCGAGGAGGCGGAGCTGGCGGTGGATGAGCTGATCGATGTGACGGGGCGGGCGACGATCCAGGCGGTGCTGCAGATGAGCGCGGAGCAGGTCGTAGGACCGAAGCGGCGGGGCAAGCGAGACGAGGCGCGATCGGTGCACTGGTACGGCTCGCAGCCGGGGGTGGTGAGCTTGTCAAACCGGAAGTTGCGGGTGAGAAAGCCGCGGCTGCGGGAGAAAGGCCGGGGTGAGGGAGGCGAGGTGGGAGTGCCGGCGTACGAGGCGATGCGGAGTGATCGCGGCCTGGGTGAGCGGATGCTGGAGATTCTTCTTGCGGGCGTGTCGACTCGCAAGTACGGGGTGGTGGTTCCGGAGATGGCGGAGACGGTGGGGATCAGCAAGAGCTCGGTGAGTCGGGAAACGATCGAGGCCGGGGAGCGGAAGCTGAGGGAGCTGGCAGAGCGTCGCTTCGACGATCGCGATATTCTGATCATCTACCTGGACGGGATCGAGCTGGGCGCCCACCACGTGATC
>JBDHHL010000221.1:0-10171 GCA_039589375.1 Gemmatimonadota bacterium
TCGAAGTAGCCCGGCCGCACCGACCGGAAGTAAGCCGTCTGCGCGTCCACCAGTCCGACCGGCGGGTCCTCCGTATCGTAGACGGGCTCGTTATTGCCCGGTTGCCTGATCGGCAACTGGCTGATTAGCCCGACGCTCTCCACTCCCGGAACCGCACGCAGCGTTTGCGTCAACTCTGTGTAGAACTGGATCCGTCGCCCTGCGTCCGCGTACTCGTCGCGCGGCGGCATGACCTGCGCCGTGATCAGGTTCGCCGTATCGAACCCGAGATCCTCGTTCATAATGCTAGCCAGACTCCGAATCAGCAGGCCGGCGCCAACCAGAAGAACGACGGACACCGCCACCTGGACGACGACGAGGCCCTTGCGGAATCTGGCTCCGCCGCGGTCGGTCGTCCTCACGGCCGACTTCAGGTCCTGCGCCAGTTCGGGCCGCGACGAGCACCGTCGGTGAGGGGCCGGACAGCTGGCCGGCGGATGGTTCAACTAGCGTGAGTTGCAGCAACAGCGGTTGCAGCCACCCGGCCATCAGCACGCCCAGCGCGCCGGCAGCTACCGACATGAGCAGGCTCTCGGTCAGCAGCTGTCGCACGATGCGACCGCCCGATGCACCGAGGGCTGCTCGCATCGAGACCTCGCTGCGCCGCTTTGAGGCCCGGGCGAGCAGCAGGCTTGCAACGTTGCCACAGGCGATGAGCAAGACCAGCACCACCGCCGCCTGGAGGACGATGAGACTCTCCCTGTAGTTCTCCGTCCAGGCTTGCTGCAAGTTCGTCAGGGCCAAGCCAATTCCGCGGTTGCTTTCGGGATACTGTTCCGCCAACTGAGCGGAGATGACGTCTATCTCGCTTTGCGCCTGTGCGATCGGCACGCCCGGTACGAGCCGGCCGATCACGCTCCAGTTGGTCTTGCCGCGCTCGGCGATAAACGGGTCATCTCTTCTCATCGGCAGCCAGATCGCGACGGGGTCCCTGAAGCGGAACCCGGCCGGCATCACGCCGATCAACTCCGTCGGCACGCCGTCGATGGTCAACGTGCGGCCGACTACGTCCGGCGCTCCTCCCAGGCGTTGCTGCCAATAGCCGTAGCTGAGCATCGCCACACGCGCCGCCGTCTCGGTCTGGTCCTCTGCGCTGAAGTTCCGGCCCATCAGCGGCCTGGCCCCGAGCGCGGGGAAGAACTCGCGACTGACCACGAAGCCCGTCACGCGCTCCGGCTCCTCGACGCCGGTGACCGTCACGTCGCGGGGAAAGCCCGAGTAGGCGGCAAGCTGCTCGAACGACTTCGACAGGTCGCGGTAGTCCCAGTAGTCGCGAGCCGAGACCCAATGCCGAAAGGAACCTTCGTAGGTCGTGCGCGCGGCCACGAGCCGATCGGGTTCCGGATAGGGCAGCGACCGAATCAGCGCCACGTCGATGACACTGAACATGGCGACGTTCGCGCCGATCCCTACCGTCAGGATGAGTATGATCACGGCGGTCAGCCCGGGCGTCTTGAACAGCGCCCGGGTACCGTGCCGAATGTCCTGCCAGATGCCGATCATCAGTCGACCCTCCTATCGGCACAAACGGTCGGGGCATCGTCCCACGTAGCACACGCCGTGCCGACAGACTTCCCTTGCAGAAAGAGCTTTCGGACGGGCGCCCGCCAACCAGAGGTGTTCGCATGCGCGAACGGTGGTCTCGGAACCGAACAGTCATCCCGCTACCGTCTTCCGCAGGGACACTGTCCAATTACGCACGTCCCTGCTCCAAACCGAGGGCCGACGCCAAGACTCGCCGACCCAACGGGCGAATCGATGTCATTTGCCGAAGGCAGAATCAAGTCCCAGACGCGTTGGTATCGAGCTTGCCACCAATCATGGCACGGCCGACACGGAAACCTGAGAGTAATGCGAATAGGTGAACGATGAGAAACATGCCGCTGGTCCCTGCCCTGCTACTCGTTCTTGCATGTGCGGGCCGAGCCCAGCAGCCAAGCACACACGAGATCGTCTTTCGCTCCGGACCGTTCAAGGTCGTGGGCGACCTCAGAACGCCGGAGGGGAGCGGCCCGTATCCAGTCATCCTCTTCGTGCACGGCGACGGACCCAACAACCGCACCTCGGGTGTGACATACCCGCCGATCATGGAGCGCATGCACCGCACCGGCCATGCGACCTTCGCCTGGGACAAGCCGGGCACCGGCGAATCCACCGGCCGCATCGACCGTAGCCGCTTGCAAGAACAACGAACGCAAATCGTGATGGACGCGATCGCCGCCATCAAGCAGCATCCAGACATCGATGTTTCTCGGATCGGCCTCTGGGGGATCAGTCAGGCAGGCTACGTGATGCCCCGCGTGCTCGAGCGAAGCGAAGACATCGCCTTCATGATCGCGGTCTCCTGTCCCGGCGCGGCGGGCGTCGACCAGGGCTCCTACCTGGTCACCGCTCAGGCGGTTTGCGCGGGGCTTCCCGAGGAAGACGCAGACCGCGTCGAGCACCTGATCAGCAAAGCCTCGTGGGCCCAGTCGTACGATGAATACGTCCGCTACAAGTCACCGCTGGCCGACTATCCCGCTCTCACCGCCATCGCGCAGCTGGGCTTCAGGATCGAGGTCGCGCCCGAGGACCACTGGCACGTCGATGACTTGGCCGGCGAGTACTTCTGGGATCCCATCACCGTGATAGAGCGGACGACGATACCGGTGCTGGCCTTCTTCGGCGGCAACGACACGCAAATCGATCCGATCCAGGGGGCCGAGGCCTATCAGTCGGCGCTGGAACGCGCCGGCAACGCGAACTTCCGTGTCGAGATCATCCCCGGCACCGACCACAACATCATAGTCTCAGAGACCGGTTGTCTGGAGGAACGGCGCTATAGGCCGCGGAGGGAGTGGACAAACTACGCGCCGCAGTACCTAGACATACTGGAAGAGTGGCTGGACAAGCTGCGTGACTAGTCGGCCTGCCGCTACCTGGTCACGTAGTCTCCCGCCGGCTACTTTGTCCTATTGCCCCCCACGACACATTCGCCGCCGGCTCATTCCAGCCACCGGCCCTACTGGACTCTCGATCCAAGTTCATCGCCGCGTCCATCGCGCTACTGCTCTCCTTCGCTCCGGCAACCGCTACCTCGCAGGTCGTCGCCCCGCAGGATGACGCCGGACTCCAACGTCTGCTACGCGAGATCGAACGGCTCGCCGAGGCAAGCGACGGGACCGTGGGAGTGGCCGCGGTTCACATCGAGACGGGCCGCCGAGTGATACTCAACCCGGACGAACGTTTCCCGATGGCGAGCACGTACAAGGTGCCCATCGCCGTGCAGCTTCTCACTCGTGTAGACCGTGGCGAGATCTCGCTTCAGGACATGGTCGAACTCGAGCCCGAAGACCTGCATCCCGGCAGCGGCACGCTGACGCGCCTGTTCGATGACCCGGGAGTGATCCTCTCCGTTCACAACCTGTTGGAGCTCATGCTGTTGATCAGCGACAACAGCGCCACAGACTTGACGCTCGAGACGGCGGGTGGTCCCGACGCGGTGAACGCCCGGATGCAGGATCTGGGCATCGTTGGACTGAGCGTCGATCGCCCGACGTCTGTGCTGATCGCCGACTATGTCGGGTTCGACGCCCCCGAGGACGGCCGCATCAGCATGGAGCAATACCGAGAGCTGTCCCGAGAGCTCGACCAAGCCCAGCGAGAAGAAGCGGCGACGGCTTTCGCGGCAGACGTCCGCGACACATCCACGCCCGGCGCGATGGCCGCGCTGCTCGAGGCTGTCTGGCGAGGCGAGGCGCTCAGCACGGAGAGCACGGAACTTCTGCTGGACATCCTCAAGAGAGTCGAAACGGGCACGCGCCGGATCAGAGGCATCCTGCCGCCGGACGTCGATGTCGGCCACAAGACCGGAACGATTGGCGGTTCCACGAACGACGTTGGGTACATCTATCTACCCGAAGACGCCGGCCACGTCATCGTCGTCACGTTCGTCAAGGACTCCGAGCGCATCGTACCCGAGCGGGAGCGGGTCATCGCCCAAATATCACGCGCCGTCTACGACTATTTCTTGTTCGATCCAGGTTCCTAGCCAGTCGTGATGTAGCCTGACCTACAAACTTACGCCGGATCAGCGGCCGTTTAGTTTAAAAAGAATCATTAGCTGCTGAATCGTCGGACGGAGCCATCGTGCGAGCTTCCGCCGCGCTGTCCGAAACCGAGATCGGGCAGTCGACGCCCCAACCAAGTCCGCGCCTTGCGGGCTATATCGTGGAGGTAGCAGTGAAGAACTCGAAGCTAGCCTGGTTCAGGCAAGTCCATCTTCTAGTACACGGTTTCACAATTACGTGACGCACCGCAGAGGTAGCAGGGCCTGGCTGGCAAATGCTGGTCGCCATCGCTATACGTAAACGAACTTTCGATGCGGTCTACTAGTGCTGGTTCTTTCGTTCACAGTCCTCGCCGCCTGCGAAGATGACACCGGACCGGACCCGGGCACCGGCGTCGACCCAGAGGTCGCCCAGGCCGCGCTCGACAGCGTGGTGAGCGACTTCTTCGAGGATAACACTTCGGTGCGGACGACGAACGGCCCACTTGGCGGCTTTATCACGGCGATCACCGGGCTACAGCCGGTCGCGCCGTTCTTGCTCTCGCGCACACCTGCGAACCCCGGTGCGCTAGGCGGCCAGGTCCTGGACGCGGCCAGCCTGCTGCGTTTGGCCACGTCTCCGGTTGGGCCACCGGCGTTCGCGAGCATCCCCGCGGGACTGGTCGGGGCGACTTGCATCTGGAACTTCGCCAGTCCGGGCTGGGCCGATGATACCTCCCGGCGCGGGCTATGCGGTACCGGCAATTGCATCCGCTTCGCTTTGTATCCTTTGGGCGTCGACGGGCTGCCTTCCTCGCAGACCGAGGTTGGCTACATCGACATCACCGACGAGACAACCGTCGGGGGCGTCGGTGCCTTCAACATCGATGTGTCGATACTCTCGGAAGTCGACGCGGCGACGCTGCTCGACTACGGCGTCACGGGCACGCTCTCCGAGACGATGGTCAACCTGACCATGTCCGGTTCAGTATCCAACGGCGTCAACCAGCTACCCCTGACCTTCACGATCGGCGGCAGCCCCATCAACTTCTCGACAGGGTTCACGCTGACGATCGGCGGCTTCAACGTCGGCCTCGACTTCACCTCAGACGAGTCGAGCGGGTACAGCTACGCGTTCAGCGTCGTTGACGTCGCAGGGGGCGATGAGATCGAAGTCATCATCGGCATCGACCTCGAAGGGATGGTTACCTCGGGCAGCGAGATCACCCTGAACGGCGAAACGATTGCGCCCCTCTCTGGCAACAGTGCTTCCGTAACCGTTACCCCGGTTCAGGGCAGCGGTCTGACCGAGCAACAGATCTTCGCTTTCATCCCGCTGTTCAACGCCATGCAGGGCTTTTTCACCGAGTTGGCCGGGCTATTTGCCTTCGCGATGTCCAGCACTGGGAACACAGTGATCATCCAGTAGAGATAGAGGTTCCGGCTTTCACGGGGCGCGGGCGGCCAATCCGGTCGCTCGCGCCTTCTATTATCGAGCACTAGTTTCCGCCTGACTCAGACAGTTGAGCTACGCCGCCGGCACCGTCACCGCGATCGCGGACAGGTCCAATGCGTTCCAAACTCGATAGCAGACATCCTGACCTTCGGTTCGTCCTGCTGGTCGGTCTGGCTACCTCATTCCTCTCCGGCGCCTGCTCATTCTTCGAGCCGCGCGGAACAGAATGGACGGCTGGACACCTTCGCCTAACCGTAGACGGCAGGGGTCGGGTCATACAACTAGTCGACGCGAGCACGGGTAACGATTACCGGGCCGAGGCGGTCCCGTCGCCGCTGCTATCGTTGATGATCGGCGGCGTGCTCCATCCGCCACGATCCTTCGCCTGGGATCCCGCCCAGGGGATTGGCACCCTGCGTTTTCCGGAAGGGGAAACGGCTCAGCTCCTGGTCACGCCTAAGCGGAATCACCTGGTCCTGGAGCTGCTCTCTGTCGATCCACGCGACGCGCTCGAGCTCGTCGTCTGGGGGCCATACGCTACTACCATCTCGGAGACGATCGGGGAGACGGTCGGCGTGGTGCGCGACACTACATTCGCGATCGGCATCCAGGCGTTGAACCCAAAGACGCTCGGGGGCTTCCCGTGGCGGGACAACGACTTTCCGCCGCAAGTCGATCTCTTCGAGTCGGGTGACTACAGCGATATGAGCGAAGAGGGAAAGCGTCACGTCCTTTACCGAGTCGAGGCGGCAAAGCCGGAAGACTTCGGCAGCACGTTGCAAGCGTACTGCCGCGATCGCAGCCGCGATCGGGTCATCGAGAATTGGCAGCACGACCGTTACGTGGCCCCGCGCTTCGAGGACGGCGGGGTTGTCGGCTCGAAGATCGCGCTCTTCGGCGCTCCGGCAGAGAT
Source organism: Gemmatimonadota bacterium (assembly GCA_039589375.1). Taxonomy (GTDB): domain Bacteria; phylum Gemmatimonadota; class Gemmatimonadetes; order Palauibacterales; family KS3-K002; genus JASFMO01. The sequence continues at coordinate 6,436 of JBDHHL010000221.1, forward strand.
GGTCTTGGAGACGCTGGGGGCCATCGAGGTCGAGGAGGGGCTGCCGCATCCTATGGTCGACGGGCAGTGGGCCAAGACGGCCCGTTCGGCCGCGGCCGCCTATCTAATCCTGGATTTCGGCGAGGAGGACATCGAGGAGGCGCTGGAGTGGACGAAGCGGGCGGGCCTGCGCTACCTGTACCATCCCGACCCTTTCAGGACCTGGGGGCACTTCGAGTTGAAGGACCGTTTTCCGAACGGCCGGCAGGGGCTGCGGCGCTGCGTGGAGAAGGCTGCGGAGGCAGGCGTCCACCTGGGCGTGCACACGCTCTCGAACTTCATCACCACCAATGACGCCTACGTCACACCGGTCCCCGACACGCGCCTGGCGAGGGTAGGGGCGAGCGCGCTGGTCGACGACATCGACGAGGGGCAGACCGAGATTCCGGTGGCCTCCCCGGACTTCTTCGCCCAAGACCAGAACAACAACCTGCGAACCGTGGTGATCGGGGAGGAGCTGATCCAGTATCGCACGGTCTCCGAAGGTGCTCCGTGGCAGCTCCTCGACTGCCAGCGCGGCGCGTTCGGCACGAAGGCGTCGGCGCACGGTTCGGGCGAACAGATAGCCCTACTGGCCGACCACGCGTACCGCGTCTTCCTGACCAACGCCGACCTGGGCCGGGAAGTCGCCACGAACATCGCGCAGCTCTTCAACGAAACCGGGCTCCGCCAGATCTCGTTCGACGGCCTCGAGGGGAACCAGTCGACCGGGATGGGCAACTACAGCGAGGTGCTGTTCACCAACACGTGGTACGAGGGCTTGTCGGAAGACATCCGGCGGCACTTCATCGCCGACGCCAGCCGCACGAGTCACTTCTTCTGGCACATCTATACGCGCATGAACTGGGGCGAGCCCTGGTACGCCGGTTTCCGGGAGAGCCAGACCGAGTACCGCCTGAAGAACCAGCCTTACTTTCGGCGGAACCTCATGCCCGCAATGCTGGGGTGGTTCCGAATGACCCCGCAGACCAGTATCGAGGACGTGGAGTGGATGCTGGCCCGATCCGCGGCCTTCGACGCGGGATATGCCTTCGTAACGAGCTACGAAGCGCTGGAGGGGAACGGCTTCACCGACCGCATTCTGGCAGCCATCGGCCACTGGGAGCGCGCGCGGATGGCCAATGCCTTCAGCGGGGATCAGAAAAGGCGGATGGAAGACGTACAGAGCGAGTTCCACCTCGAGGCGGACGGACCGGACGCCTGGCAACTGGTCCAGGTCCATCCGCAGATCTTCCGACACGAGCGTGGCGTCCGGCAGCCCGGCGAGCCGCTCTCCTCGACGTTCGATTTCGACAACCCCGGCGATCGGCAGTCGCTCCATTGGATCGTGACAGCCGAAGCCGGGAATGTCTCGGACATCCGAATCTCCGTCGACCACGGAGTGAGCTTCGACCTGCCGGTTGGGCTCGCGGACGGTTGGTCTTTGCGGTACGAAGGCGGTGCGAAAATCACGGTCCGCGATGCGAACCATCGCCGGATGGGTGAGTTCACCGTCGACGAGGCCGCCTTCGGCATCGCGGCGGGAAGGCACACGGTCACTCTGGATTGCCGCCTGGACCTGGAGGATCAGGCGACGGCCCGACTCGAGATCCGCCCCCGTGGACGCGCCGAGTTGGTCACCGTGCCCTGAGCCGAGAGATTTCATCATGAATCGCGACAGCTCTAATGCCCCGCCCGGGGCATCCCGAGTCGGAAGGCAAGCCAGAGCGCTGTTGTCCCTGCTCGCCCTGTCGCTGGCGTGTGAGGGCCCCACATCGCTTTCGGAAAGGTGCGGCCTCACTCCTCTTCCCGGGTCCCCCTTCCAGTACGCGTGTCCGGAGGATGTGGGGCTTCACACTTCTGACCTCGCAGCACTCGAGGACGAGATCCGTAGCTGGGCGGACAATGGCGCCATCGTCGGGGCCGCGTTCATGCTGGTCAAAGACCGGCGGATAGTGGCTCATTCGGCCGTGGGCTGGAGCGACATGGAGCGCGGGACCCCGATGGAGCGCAACTCTATCTACCGCATCCGCTCGATGACGAAGCCGTTCACAGGCACCGCGATACTCATGTTGATAGAGGAAGGCGAGTTGGCCCTCGACGATCGAGTGTCAGTGTACCTCCCCTCCTTTGACAACGACCGCTCCAGGGAGATCACCATCCGCCAGCTCCTCACCCACTACGGCGGGCTCTCCCGGCGCGGCTGGCCAGGTACGCCGTGGGATTATCCCAGCCTCAGGGCACTCGTGGACGACGTCGGTGAAATGGGACCCGTGAATCCGCCGGGGAGCGGATTTGAGTACAGCAACCTGGGTTCCGCAACCCTTGGTGCGGTCGTAGCGAAGGTCTCCAGCATGCCAGTTGAACAGTTTTTCGAGACCCGCATCTTCGAACCGCTCGACTTACAAGACACGCACACCCATTTCACTCCTGACGCATCGTGGGCTGAGCGGATGAACAGCACCTACTGGTGGAACGGGACAGAATGGGAGAAGTACTGGGACAACACTATGGAGCAGGTTTACCCGTTCTTCCAAACTGCCGGCGGACTCTATTCCACGGTGTTCGACTACGCTCGTTTCTTGACTGTCTGGATGGACCTCGGGGCTTATGCGGGGGGACGATTGCTGTCAGATGAAACGGCCCTAGATGCACTGTCGCCGAGACCGGGAGACGAGGACGGCAACTACGGCTATCAGTGGCAGGTGTGGGGTGACCCCGATGACGCCGGCGAACGCGCGGTGTTCGGCCACGGCGGATACAACGGCACGATCGCCGTCGCCGTCCCAGCTTATGACTCTCTTATCCTCTACTTCACGCAATCGACGGAGACTGATACGCGCAGGCTGGTCGTTGAGAGCGTCATCGACATTCTAGTCCAGAGTGCAGGCTGAAGTCTCAATCGTCCAGCGAATCCCCATCGGGCATTCTACCCTCTATTAGGCTTTTCGCTAAGCGCTCTTTCCCAGCGGCTAGCCTGTCACGATCCCCCCTCTTGGCACGTCTTAGCCATAGAACTCAATCCGACGCTCACGCGGGCGCCTCCTGCGGTACTAACAGGTATAGGAGCGATGCCATGGACGCGCTGCTACGACGAGTTATTGGCTGGGCGTGCTTCTTCTTCCTGCTGGCCAGCTGTACCGACAATCCCACATCACCTTCCGGCGATATCCCGGGCCTGCCCCGAGAGCTGAGTCAGACGGAGCGCGCGATCGTGCAGGCGAACAACAGGTTCGCGTTCGATCTGCTGCGCGAAGTGAACCGGGATGAAATTGGGGCCAACGTCTTCATCTCGCCGCTCAGTGCCTCGATGGCGCTGGGTATGACGATGAACGGCGCCGCCGGCACTACGTTCGACGCGATGCGGAACACGCTGGGCTTCGAGGATCTATCGAACGAGGCAATCAACCAGTCGTACCGCGATCTGATCGACATGCTCGTCGGCCTCGATCCGCAGGTCAGTTTCGGGATCGGCAACTCGATCTGGTATCGTCTGGGCTTCCCGGTCCTGGAACCGTTTCTCGCGACGACGCGCCAGTTCTTCGATGCCGAGGTGGCGCAGCTCGACTTCAACGATCCGGGCGCGGCCGACGTGATCAATGCCTGGGTCCGCGAAGCGACTGATGGGAAGATCCAGGACATCGTCGCATCGCCCATCGATCCCATCATCGTCATGTTCTTGATCAACGCGATCTACTTCAAAGGCACCTGGACCTAC
>JBDHHL010000222.1:0-7313 GCA_039589375.1 Gemmatimonadota bacterium
GTGACTGACGCCCTTGATCGCCTTGATCTCGCCCGGCTGCAGACAATCGAGCGAGTGCTGGGCCGAATCCACTCCGCCCTTCAGGCGCGCCAGAATCCGGCCGCCGCCTTTGGGATAGTAGCCGCGACGATGCATGTTTAGCTCTCCAGAACCGGACGAAGCCAACGCTGGAAACGTAACGTGCTTCAGGTAGTCGGCTGGAGGGCTCCACGGGACATCCGTCCCGCCGGTCAACCGGAACTCGAACTCGCCGGCGTGGCCGAAGCAGGGTAGCAGAAGAGTCTGTAGTAGAAGCGTGGTCGAGCCGGCCGTTCCAATGTCGAACGCAAAGACGCCGGGCTTCACCTGTCCCGGCTCGAATGTGATCTCGGTTGAACCGAGGGCGGCCCCATCGACTTGGGCGCCACAGATCGCCGCCACAGCTTCGACCGCTTTCGTGTGCTGCGGCGCGAGACCTGGTCTCGGTCGTCCGGCACGTATGTTGGCGATACGGATCGGCTCTCCGGCGTACACCGCCATCCCCAGCGCCTGTCTCAGTATCGCGCCGCCACCTTCACCGTGCGCACCGTCGATCTCAATCATGCCCGGATGACCTGAGGTAGGTTGCCATGGTACGCAGTCCACAGTAGTGGCAGCTTGGCGGCCGCGCAACAAGTTGGCGGTCCCAAAACCAGCCCAATCCCTATCGACGCGCTCGAACGCCGCCGCCCTGTTCGCAATCCTACCGGTCTCTGACCTCTCGGCCCAATCACACCCAGCCTATGTAACCTCCAGCGGAGCCCACGTCAGCCTCCAGGCGCAGGTGCACCTGGACAACGGCGATGCGCTGGCAGCCGAGGGCCGGTACGGTGCTGCTCGTAGGGAGTACCGTGCAGCCGCAGAACTGTTGCGCGCCGAAGGCAAGCTACCATCGAAGCCACTCCGCCGTATCGCCAATACCTACTACTTCCAGGATCGTTACCAGACGGCCGGAAAAGTCCTGGAGCAGCTCGCAGAGGAGGCGGTCGCATACGGCGAACTGAAGTGCCAGGTATGGGCCATCGCCGATGCCGCCTGGATCGCGGGCATCGCAGGTGACAAGATCGACATGGACAGACGCCTGGCCCGGCTCGAGCGCCTGCTCACGTCGCCGTACCTGCCACCCGTTGTGCGCGAGGAAGTGACGAACAAGCGCCTAACGGCCATCGAGGCCGGCCGCAAGCTGGCCATGGTTCCAGAAGTCCCGTAGGGGGCTAATCGGTGACTGGCAGAGGTCGGGCCACCGGCTCGAATCCGGGTTCTCGCCATGAGAACCCGGCTCCGGCGGCCCGGCCCCGCACCCGGGAATCTGCAATTCCGAGACGCCTACTGCCTTTCGGAAGTGACATTCTGTCCCGGGCCTGGCCGACGGCCGCACGGTCACTCCGCGGTTCCTCCACGTAACTTGTTTTCTTGCAGTGAATTAGCGATTCGTGCGCGTGGGCTCTTGACGGGTACGGATCCTGCATCCAGATTGACATTGAGATCCGTTCTCAGCCCTCTTGCGTAGGAGACCTGGATTGGGGATCGACAACGTACCCGTCGGAACTAGAACTCGGATCGAGGCGATCGACGACGCGACCGCCCGCCGCGAGCTCACGCGGCTGGGATTCGAGGAAGGCGCCGACGTGGAGGTGGTCAGCCGCATCCCCTTTGGCCCCGTCGTCTTGCAACGTCGTCACCGCCAGGTAGCGATCGGCCGGGAGCTGGCACGCCAGGTCCGGGTGACGACGCGGTGACTGGCTTCCACGCCAACCGTTCAAACATCGGCTCCTCTTCTTCCCTCGGCGCTGTCACATCTCCTGGCCAAGCCGAAGGTCTCATTGTCCTGGTCGGCAACCCAAACGTGGGTAAGTCGGCGATCTTCTCTCGTCTCAGCGGCACCTACGCAGAGGTCTCCAACTTCCCCGGCACAACCGTGGAGGCGATGTCCGGAAGCTGGGAAGGTAAACCGCTTCTGGACGCGCCGGGTACCTACGGGCTTGGGGACCACTCGGAAGAAGAGCGGATCACGACGGACCTGATCGAGAAAGCCGCAACGGTCGTAAACGTGGTAGACGCCGCTCACCTCGACCGCGACCTCTTTCTAACGTTGCAGCTGGTCGAGACCGGCGTTCCGATGGTCATCGCCCTCAATCTTATAGACGAGGCGCGGAAAGCCGGCGTCGAGCCGGACGCGGCGCTGCTTGAGCAGGAGCTGGGAGTTCCTGTTGTGCCCACCGTCGCTGTGCGCGGCGACGGGTTGGACGAACTGGCGGCGGCCATCCAGAGCGCGCGCGCCGGGACCTGGTCCTTGAACGACGCCGACGATAAGGAACGCCGCCGCGCGGCCGACGAACTCTACTCCAGGGTCGTTAGCCAGGCACGGGGACGGCGCCGAATCGCCGACTGGCTGGGGCGGGCGTCGGTTACGCTGCACTGGGGACTCCCCTTGTTGGCTCTGTCCCTTGCTGCGGTCTACATGCTAGTGGGCGTCGCGGTGGCTCAGCACCTGGTGGGCTTCACCGAGACCGCGCTGGGACAGGAATCGTGGGAACCCTTCGCTCGCTCGATCATCGACGGCATCGGGATCGGCGGCCCGATCCGAGAGATCTTGGTCGGTGAGTTCGGACTGCTCACCATGACGGTGACGTATGTCGTCTTTCTGTTGGCGCCCCTCGTCGTAGCGTTCTACTTCGCGCTGGCGCTGCTGGAGGACTCGGGTTTCCTGCCGAGGATCGCCACGCTCGTCGATCGCCTGCTCGGCGCAATCGGCCTAAACGGCCGGGCGGTCATCCCGATCATCCTGGGTTTCGGCTGCGTGACGATGGGAACGATCACGACCCGGCTCCTGGCGACCAAGCGTGAGAAGACCATCGCTACGGCGGTGCTCAACTTCGCCATCCCCTGCTCCGCCCAACTGGCGGTGATCGCGGCACTACTGGCAGGGTTCGGCGGCCCTTGGGTTTTCGCCTACGCAGCGATCATCCTGGCGATGCTCATCGCTATTGGCACCACCCTCGACCGTATGCTGCCGGGGAAGTCGACTCCACTTCTGATCGAGCTGCCACCGCTGCGCTGGCCGCGACCCGCGTCCGTGCTGCGCAAGACCCTGACAAAGGGCTACTGGTTCATGCGGGAGGCGACGCCTTGGTTCGCCGCTGGCGCCTTGATCGTTGCCACGCTCCAAGTTACGGGAGGCCTGGAGGCATGGCAGCGACTGCTCCGTCCCCTCATTGTGAACTGGCTCCACCTACCGGCGGAAGCAGCCCGGGCGATCGTGATGGGACTAGTGCGGCGCGACTTCGGCGCCGCCGGCCTCTACGACATGGGCCTCACTCCGGCGCAGGCACTGATCGCGCTGATCGTGATCACGCTCTTCGTACCCTGCGTGGCTAGCATCATGGTGATGGCCAAAGAGCATGGAGCACGTACGGCGCTACGCATCTGGCTCGGCACCTGGATCGTCGCCTTTGTCGTGGGCGGCGTGCTGGCGCGCTTACTGACCTGGATAGGATTGGCATCATGAAGGCGCAAAGACGACTTCTGCAACGTGGAGTGATCCTTTGGCGGCGCCGCGACGACGAGGCCGGAAAGGCGGCGCAGACCTCGACCGAACTGCCCGAGCTCTGCCCCGTAGCCAAGTGCCAGCGCTGCGGCTACGAGTTCACGCCGTACACGGTGAGCGCCGTCTGTCCACGCTGCCTGGAGCCGTTCGTGCGCGACCCTTGCTACGGTGGTTGCTTCAGTTGCCCGCTGCTTCCCCATTCCGCCAAGGACTCCTAGCGGACACCTTCCGCGACCACGCGCGAGGCCCTTTCCGCGTCCGCTAGGTTTGTCAGTCAACTCGCCAAGTCGTATTCTGCTGAGGCCTATACAGTCTTGGCAGGCCGGTCTGGGCGCTGTAGACGCATTGCCCTGCGGCCAGCTCACGGTTTCCCTTGAACCAGGTGCGCCGACATGTGCCCGAACGTCCCGCTGTATCGCCGCCGGCTTGGCCCGTATGCCACCGTAGTGCTCTCAGCCCTCGCTGTCTGCGCCAGCTGTGCAAAGCGCCCACCCACCCTGCTCGATAGGCTCGAGAAGCCGAAGATGACCGTCGAAGAGCTTCGGGCACGCAACTACGACTTCGTGCTTCGCTTCGCCGCCAGGGTCGAGGAAGCCGCCTACCATATCTCGACTAGCTCGCAAGACCTGCGGCTGGCACGCTTCGCCCTGTACTGGGTCTCGAGCGCCGTACCGACAGTCCAAAGCTCCGCGTTCCAAGCCGACCCGGCTTCGGCGCTGATCGACCTGTGGGCTCTTTCCCTTCAACAGGAACAGTTCTTCCACCGGGGAGGTGGAAAAGACCTATTCGGTGACTGGCAGGGCCTGGCGGTGGGCACCTCGAGAGAAATCCTCCAGGACGTAGAGTCGATCATGCAGGGCGTCGCGTCCGAAGCCGAGTATGCGCGGTTCAGGGAAACGATAACGCAGTGGGTCGCTGAGAACCCTATCGAGAGTCTCCTCTTCACTCGGGCATCCACAGTCCCGCTGACGACCGCTGCTCTCGGTGGCTATCCAAGCGGGACGTTCGCGGCCATCGGCAACATGGCGGACGAAGTCAGAGATCTTTCGGCAAGGATGAGTGTCTATGCCGAGCTGCTGCCCAAACAAATACGCTGGCAGGGCGGTCTGCTTCTCTCGGCGGAAGCCTCTGGGACGGGCCTGATTCAGACGATGAGGGACATCGAGCGTCACGCCGCCGAGATGCAGCGCATGACACAATTCCTCGATTCCGTGCCCGGGATAATCTCGGCCGAGCGTGCCGCCGTCATGAGCGATATCACGGCCGAGCGCCTCGCAGTTACCGATGAGCTCGACAAGCTGCTGGATGAGAAGATTGCCTTGATGCTGGAGGCCGTTCAGAGAGAGCGAGTCGCCGTGATGGCGGGGCTGACGCAGGAACGTGTCGCGACCCTACAGGAGTTTGACGCGATGGCCACTCGGCTCGCCGATCAGGCCGTCGACCAAGCGATGGGGCGAGTCAACGGAGCGATAGACTACTTCTACTGGCGCGCCATCCAGGTGCTCGCCGTCTTGATCGTCCTCCTCTTCATCGCCGGCTTCATCGGCGTCCGCGTGATCGCGAAGCGGACGGGAGCGATCTAGGCGCGCTGCGCCGCTCTCGCAGGACTAGAACAACTTGAGATAATAAGATAGCGCCGTAGCTTCGCGTTGGACCCGCCAACCGGTCACGGCGCTGTGAGACATCTGAAAATACCGTATCCGTTTCCCGTCCGGCGGATCCTTGCCGGCTATCTGTATCTCCAACTTCACGATGATGTCGTCATCGCTCCCACGGGCGCTCATCTTCGTGAATGTGATCTCGCGTAAGCCCAGCAACTCCTCGGCTTTCGCCTCTACCTCCGCCTCGGACATCTGCTCCACATCCACTTCGGCCAGACTCCCGCTGAGGTATTCTCCCCTCAGCCAGAACTTGAGCTCTTCGGCGGCCCCGGTGTCCAGCGTGGAGCGTTGAACGGCGAATTTCCCCAGCAACACAGCGGCGACAATCGCAAGCGCGGCTATCGCCTTCCAGCCCTTGAGTTCGAGCTTCATGTTCTCCTCACCGCATCAACACCTCTTGCCAGACATGGAAATCACCAGATCGCTTGTCATTCCTCTGGCCACTCTACCATCTCGGCTCGCAGATGCCGCAAGCCGCTCGGACCCGCAATGAAGATGTCCGTCGCCAGCCCAACGAAGATCCCGTGACAGAGTATCCCAGCCCGAGCATCGAGACTGGCTGCCAGAGTCGCGGGGTTCCTGATAGACCCGAAATCGGCATCGAGGATCAGGTTGCCGTGATCGGTCTCGAACGGATGCCCTTTCTCGCCAACGCGGAGCACCACTTCGGCGCCAAGCATCGTCAGGTGCTCCTTCTCGGGACGCCAGCCGAATGAGGTGACCTCCACCGGCACCGCGCGGTTCGTGCCCAAAGCCGGCGACACCTTCGACTCGTCGACGACGATCACTTCTCGCCGGCTGGCTTGCGCCACGACCTTCTCTCGCAGCAGCGCCCCGCCACCGCCTTTGATGAGATCGAAGCCACCGGCCACCTCGTCGGCGCCATCGATCGTCAGGTCAACCGAGGGGTTATCCTCGAGCGTCGTCAACGGAATCCCCAGGCGCTCCGCCTCTAGCTCGACATGCCGCGAGCATGGCACGCCGAGGATGTCAACCAGTTGCTGGTCACCCAACAACTCGGCAATGCGGCGCACGGCGAATATCGCCGTGCTGCCATGACCCAACCCGACGACCATCCCGGGCTCAACCAACTGGACGGCTTGCTCGGCAGCCTGTTTCTTGTACCTGTCCGCATTGCCGGCCATCGCTCACGCGCCCTGTCCTAGGCCACTTGCCACAAGGGGAAGCACTTGCTATTCACGCCGCCAACGATGGCATCGAGCGCACGGCTTGTCGCACGCCTAACGCACCAGAGTTGTCGGTCCGAGAAGGTCATTGTCCGGATCGACAACCACCGCGCTCGGCTTCCCGGACAACGGCCACGTATGACGACTCTCGCGCTCTCCAATCCAGAACGTACGTGACAACTCGTAGTCGTCACCTTCAACGTCAATTCGCAGCGGGAATGAGAACGGCGGCCACGACTGCGACTGAAGTACATGCAGCTCGAGCGTCCGGTCTCGATCACTCCACTCCGAGCGCACGTCCACCTGCGGATAACCGGGGCGCCACAACCATTGTTGGAAGAACCACGAGAGGTCCTCCCCTGAACGCTCCTCCATGACCCGCTGTAGGTCCGATGTCAAAGCAGTACCGTGAAGGAACTCGGAGTAGTAGCGCCGGATACCTTCGAAGAACGCGTCGTCTCCGACAAGCCGCCTGAGCATATGGAGCACCCATGCGCCCTTCTGGTAGCTGTTGGCGTTGAGCAATCGGAACAGTTCGTCCGGCTCGTCAGCGATGGCCGGCCGCACCACGTCTCGATTCGATGCCATATAGCGCTGCTCGCTGCCGGCCCGGATTCGCGCCGCCGCCGTGTCTCCGTCAGCGAACTCGAAGAACACGCTGGTGAAGTAGGTGGCGAAGCCTTCCGACAACCAGACGTGCGGCCACTCTCGCTCGGTCACGGCATCGCCGAACCACTGGTGAGCGATCTCGTGTGCCACCAGCCCGTCGCCGCGACTACCGCTTCCCAAGCGCTCCGTGAAGAAGATGGCGCTGGAGTTCTCCATCCCCCCGTATCGGGTAGTCGACTGAACCAGAGCGAGCTTCTCGTACGGAAACGGACCGATGAGACTATCGAAGAA
>JBDHHL010000223.1:0-7309 GCA_039589375.1 Gemmatimonadota bacterium
TGCGGCCGGAATCCACCAGTTCGTGGTGGAGCGCGTAGAACTGCAGGCCCCCGATCAGGTAAGCGATCTGGTAGAGCGGCGAATAGAGCGCGGTGCGGCGCACTTCTGCCTCCGCGTTGGCCGGTTCGTGGCCCACCCGCTCCACCAGGAAGTCGATCGCCTGTTGCGGCGCCCAGTTACCCAGCTGGAAGTTCAGCGAGAAGACGATGCGGGCCGCCCGGTGTAGCCGCCAGAACAGCATCCCGATTCGGTCCTCGTCGCTCCGCGGGAAGTCGTTCTCCCACAACAGCAGTTCCCAATACAGCGCCCACCCTTCGCCCCAGAACGGCGTGCCGGGGCGATGCGAATTGAATCGACTACCCATGAAACCCTGCAGATGGTGGCCGGGGATCAGCTCGTGGTGCACCGTCGCGAAGTTGAACGAGGGCGTATTCCCGCGCATGCTCATCAGCTTGTCCTCGTGCGTCATTCCCGCCGTCGGGTAAGACACACGAGTCGTTTCACCGCCGCTGAAGAACGGATTGCGGAGCTGCGCCTCCGGCGTCTGCATGGCCAGCCGCCAGACCTCCCTGGCCAGCGGCGGTAGGGTGATCGCGTCCATCTCCTCGACGAAGTTCTCCGAGTAATCGGCAATCTCGAAGATCACCCAAGGCTTCTCGCCCGGCGGGGGCGCCAGCGTCTTCACGTACTCCAGCGCGGCCTGCCAGTCATCGCCAAAGCCCATCGCCTGCGACACGGCCCTGAACTCGCTCTCTGTCCGCTCGAACTCGGCCCAGCCGATGTCGATGAGCTCTTCCGCATTGTACGGGATCATCTCCGCAGCGAGGTACGCCCGTAGCCCGTCCACCAGCACCGGGTCGCCTACGATCGGCGCGCGCTCGCCTGGCCTCATCCCGACCAGATGCTCCTCGATCGCGGTCGCATACGACTCCAACGCCTCGTTCAGCCGCTCGTACGGTTCCGTGACCCACCAGGTGTACAGTGGGTCATAGCCTGAGTAGAACTTGTTGAAGTCTTCTACCGCGCTCTGTAGGCGGCGCACGTGGGCCGCCGCTCGTGCCGCGACCGCCGGCGTGTAGACTTGCTCCGGGGTCGGGTCGTCTCCACTGGGTGCCGCGTCCGCCAGACCCCGCGTCAGTCCTTCGACCTCGGCCACCACCCTGTTGATGGTCTCTGCCGTCTGTCGCGGGACCGCCCGCACGCGGTTGAACCGCCCCTCCTGGAGTTGACGCAGCTTGTCAGTGAACGGGACCAGCGGCGCGATCTCCGCCCAGCGCTCCTCGTCCAGTCGCAGCATCTCCCGGTCGAAGCGGATCCGATTGCGCAGCAGGATGTAGTCGATTCTGCCCTCCTGGCTCAGCGCATCGAAGTCGAGTTCACTCAACCGCGCTTGCCATCCGCCATAGAACTCGTCTAGCCGCGCCTGGCGTGCTGGCGAATGCTCGATCGGGTAGCGGCGATTCAGAGCGGCCAAGTCCAATCGGTAGCGCTCCAACACGACTCGCAGCTCGCTCTCGTTCCGCGCGTATTCGACGAGTGCCGACAGCAAAGGTGGATCGGCAGCCCACCCGTCCATGGCGGTCGCGGTTGAAGCCACGTCCTGAGCAGCAAGACTACCCGGCCCGACGATCACTAGTGCTGCCGTGCAGGCGGCGAGTCGCGCGGCAGCAGCGTTCCACTGGCAATCCATAGCGCTACCTCCTTAGGGAGTGAGGCTCTCCCGAATCTTTCACAGTCTGAGTCGCGCGGAAAGGAGGGGGGGGACATGGAGCAAGAAACATCGAACAGGGAACATCGAGCAGGGAAAATCGAGGGTCTAGAAGTGTATCTCGTTGGTGTAGCGCAGGTTCGCCGTAGTCGAAGGAATCAGACTTCGGGTGCGAAGATCTCGGGTAGCTCGATCTGCCCGACCGTGCGACCGCCCATTCGAACGGGCAGCTGGTCCACGTAGCGCACCGAGGCGTCCGCGCCCGATGCGATATCCCAGACCTCCACCGATCCGGCGTCGGGATCGACGACCCAATACTCCGCGACGCCATGGCGATTGTAGAGCTTCTTCTTGACGGTACGGTCTCGATCGGCGGTGCCCGGCGAGAGGATCTCCACGATCATGTGGGGCACGCCCCGAATCCCTTCCTCCACGAGAATCTGAGATTGGGCCTTGGACACGAAGACGATGTCGGGTTGAACGCCTTCATCCGTATCGGGTAACTCGACTCCGGTGGGGGCCACATAGATCCAGCCATGCCCTGGGTCCTCGAGGAGAGAGCAGAGGGCCCGTGCCAGATTCAGGCTGATGCGCTGATGGCGCCGGGATGGGGCGGGCGTCACATACATCTCCCCATCGATCGCCTCGTACCGCTTCCCGTCCTCGGGCATGAGGAGGGTGTCCTGCCAGGTAATCCGTGCGGTGGCCATACGATCCACATTATACCTCCAGGTGCCGGAAGCGGCGAGCCTCGGAACGCTCGGAGTCTAGAGGCGGACCGTCATCCGATCGTCAATGGCCGTCGGCCCTCGAGCGACTCGCTGTCGCGGGCGTGGAAGTGGACCTGAAAGAGTGGCGGGCACGGTTCCCTGTCGCCATCGATTCGAGGGCGAGGACAAAGGACGACAGCCCAGAACTGTCTAGATCGGGTCTGTGAGCAGCTATCCGTTGCTCAAATCGGCAGCTATGTTCCATGCCGGCGACCGCCTGTGGCTCGACCTCAGTGTGAAATGCGGGAGGGAAACGTGATCAGCGACGGCGTCATCACGATTACCGATCCCACAACAGAGGCGCCTCCGAGACTCGGATTGTTGGGGAGACTCTTCAGCCCCCTGATGCGTGACGAGCGCGACGTGCCGTTCATCAGGCTGTCGCTCCTCCTGACGCTGATTTTTGGCGGGGCCGCGGTTTACTTGTTCATCCCTGGGAACTTCCGGTGGTGGATGGCACCGATCTACTGGGCGCTCTACATAACGTTCCTCGGTCCATTCACCCTGATGCTCCACAATGTGTGCCACAACGCGCTGTTCAAGCGGCAGTACGATCTGCTGAATAAGTACATTCCGTGGGTGGTCGGGACCTTCTTGGGCCAAACTCCCGAAGTCTACTTCGTTCACCACATTGGGATGCACCACGCCGAGGGGAATCTGCCGGACGATCTCAGCTCAACGATGAAATACCAGCGCGACAGCTTCATCGACTTCGCCAAGTATGCGGGGAAGTTCCTTCTGCTGGGTGAGTTGGAATTGTTGAGCTACATGCGCAGGCGCGGGCGAAAGCGGCTGGTCCGGCGAATGGTTATCGGCGAAGTCTTCTTCATTGCGCTCACGGTCGCCGCGCTGGTCTGGAACTGGCGGGCCGGATTAGTCGTGTTCGTCGTGCCCGCGCTCGCGACGCGGATCCTGCTGATGATGGGCAACTGGGCGCAGCACGCCTTCGTCGACCCCGAAGATTCGACCAACGACTACCGCACCGTTGTGACGTTCATCAACAGTCCCTACAACCGCCGCTGCTTCAACGACGGCTACCACCTGGGCCATCACTTGAAGCCAACCCTGCACTGGCTGGACATGCCCGCCGATCTTCTGGAGAAGAAAGAAGAGATGATCCGGCAGCGGTCGTTGGTCTTTCGGAAGATCGACTACTTCATGATCTTCGTCCTGCTGATTCTCAAGCGCCACAGAACGCTGGCCAAGTACTTCGTGAACCTCGACCCGGACAGTCCGCTCTCGGAGGAACAGATTGTCGCGCTGATCAAACGACGCGTGAAGAAGTTCGATGCCGGCGAACTCGCGGCGCTGCAGACCGCGGCGTAGGACGTTCATGCAGCCGATACTCTCGCGAAACTGCCGACTTGCTGTCTAGAGGCGGCCATAGTCAACTGTACAATGCGTCCTGGGCAGCCTCCGAAATGCAACTTTAACGCAACAGCGGACCATGTCTGAGAAACCCTTTAGGCATCTCATTGACGCATACTCGCCTGCGGAGATGGCACGCAGAGTGCTCGACGTAGGCGTGGCGAAGGCGCGGCTCGCCATTCCGGACGCGCTGTCGCTCGCGGTGCTCGCGGGGGCGTTCATCGCCCTTGGCGCGGCATTCGCTACGTTGGCGATGACCGAGACCGGCCTTGGATTCGGCCCAACGCGCGTCCTCGGAGGGGTGGCGTTTTCCTTGGGTCTCATCTTGGTGGTGGTCGCTGGGGCTGAACTCTTCACCGGGAACAACCTGGTGGCGATGGCGTGGGCTAGCCGGGCGATCACGACGCGGCAGGTGGTCCGCAATTGGCTACTGGTCTATGTGGGTAACTTCGTGGGTGCAGTGGGCACCGTATTCTTTGTCTTCTGGACGCGCACATGGGCAGCAAACGGAGGAAGTGTTGGGTTGAATGCTGTGCGGATCGCTGCCGCAAAGTGTGATATCGGTTTCGTCGAAGCGTTCGCGCGCGGCGTCCTCTGCAATGCGCTTGTATGCTTGGCGGTATGGCTATGCCAATCCGGCCGGAGCACGACGGACAAGATCCTTGCGATCATCTGGCCCATAGCTGGATTCGTCGCGCTGGGGTTTGAGCATAGTATCGCCAACATGTACTTCATTCCGCTTGGGATTTTGCTCAAGTCACAGCCGGAGTTCGCGGCGGCTGCCACAGACGGCGCGGTCATGACTGGCAATCTCACGTTGGGTGGCTTTGCATCAAACCTGATCCCGGTAACGCTGGGCAACATCGTCGGCGGGACGCTCTTGGTTGCTGGCATCTACTGGTTTGTCTTTCTCCGACATCACGTTGCCACCAGCCAGCCTGATTGACCGTTGCAACTAGCGGAAGGACAGCGAGAGCGTGTACTTGCCTGGCGAGTCGTTGGAGCTGTCTACGATCAGATACCACGTGCCGGCATCCACGAAGGCTTCAAGGGAATCTCCTCCCGTGGCGACGCAGTCACGCGCCATCCGCGCCCCATCGCGATCCAGCGAGGATAGAAGGTAGAGATCGTTGTCGATGCCGTCCTGCACGTACTCCGTCAAGGTGGCCGTCAGCGTCCCGTTTGTGTCGGTCCTGAACCTGTAGATGATCTCCGGTCCGGGCTTCGCGCGGAACGGTTCGATCGCATAGCCGTCGAACGCGGTGCTGACCACGTCCCTCGTGTTCCCCGCTATCGAGATCTCGTTCACGCTGGGCTCGATGTCGAACGGATTCGGGATCGTCCCCTCAGGTTCAGTATCTTCGAAGATGTTGTTGTAACGGATAGCGGTATAGCCGTCGCGGGCCAGCATGCTCCATGACACGGGACGGAATCTGACTCCCTCGTAGGAGGAGTCGATTATCATCGGTGCCCCGTCCGTCGTCTCGAAAACGAACAGCATCACATGGTAATCGTTGATGAAGACGTCGCCCTTCCTGATCCCGGCGACCCTGCCCGCGCCGATATCGACTCCGTCTATCTCGTGTGTGATCTCCTGGAACTTCCTCGGTATGTTGGGATCGTCATAGTTCAGTGTGTACTTGTGATCGAGATGCCATGCCCTCGAGACGAGCCCGGTGCAGGAGACACCGACGACGCAGTCGAAGGGGATCGTCTCGTAGGTCAGGCCGCCGCCCGTTCCCGTAGCGTACCCCCTCGATATCCTGTCGAGGAAATCGTCGATATCGTTCCAGCCGCCCCACTTGTAACCTACACCGACGCGGGCGCCGATTGGGTAGTTGCTGATGAACGTCCCGCCGCACGTGATGCCTGTCCGATTCTGCTCCGTCATCGTCCAGCGGGCCGTGGCGTACCTATCGGCCGTCAGGATCGCCTCGCTCCTCGTGACGGGAGGACCGTCGACGGCCCGGCCGTCACCCGGAGATGAAGAGTCGTCCAGGCAGGCCGGGGCGAAGATCAGTGTTGTCAGAACGGAGAATATGAAGAATCGTGCGCGCATCGATTTATCCCTGAATGAAACATAATAGGTGCATGTATCCGAGGATGGAACGCCGCTGCGGAAGTACGAGTGTCGCTGGTGGTGCTTACATGTCGGCCAGCGCTTCGAGCACGATCCCGACGCTGAGTAGCTCGGGAAGGATGCGCGGTGGGACCTCGGGGTCGGCCGAAAAGAGGACGTAGAGCGGCACGCCGCTCCTGCCGAAGCTGCGGAGCGCGGCCGTGATCTGCGGGTCGCGAGTCGTCCAGTCGGCTTTTAGCAGGGCCACGTCGCGTTCCCGGAAGGCTCGCTGGACTGCGGCATTCCCGAGGGCCACCCGCTCGTTCACCTGACAGGTCAGGCACCAGGCCGCCGTGAAATCCACGAAGACGGGCCGGCCCTCTGACCGGAGCTCTTCCACGCGGGCCGCCGTGAAAGCTTCCCACTCGCTTCCGAGCCGGATACTGGGAGCGTCAGCCACCTTCCGCGAGCCAGACCAGGCCGCGGCGCCGGCCAGAACCAGGATGAGCGCGGCCGCCGTTCTTGCGACGGCACGTTTGCCGGCGCCGGCCCGGGAAGGCGTTCCCCAACGCCCGAGGATCCAGGCCGCGAGACCGAGCAACGTCAGCGCCAGCAGTAGCAGCGAAGCCCCGTCGACGCCGGTCTGATTCCCGAAGACCCAGAGCAGCCACACGACGGTGGCGAAGAGGGGGAAGGCCAGGAACTGCTTCAAGCTTTCCATCCAGGGACCGGGCCGCGGCAGGCGACGGAGTAGTGACGGCGAAGCGGAGAGGGCGACGTACGGCAGCGCCATCCCGATCCCCAGGGCGGTGAAGACGGAGAGCCCGTGAAAAGCCGGCCGGGCGAGCGCGAAGCCGAGTGCCGCTCCCATGAAGGGCGCGGTGCACGGCGTCGCCACGATGACCGCTAGTATCCCGGTCAGCAGTGAGTTCCCATAGCCGGAGCCGCGGTCCATGCCGCCCAATCGCGTCAGCGATATTCCGACCTGCACGACGCCCAGGAACAGCAGCCCGAGCACGAAGAAGAGGCTCGCCATGAAGGCGACGAAGAGTGGCGACTGCAGCTGGAATCCCCATCCCAGTTCTTGGCCGCCGGCACGTAGCAGCAGGAGCGCTCCGGCCAGCATCCAGAAGCAGATCAGGACGCCGAACGCGTACGCGGCTCCGTGCCGGAGCGCGCCGCCCGGATCCGTGCCGCCGTGCTCAACGAAGCCGAGCACCTTTATGGATAGGACGGGCAGCACGCACGGCATGAGGTTCAGCAGCAGCCCGCCCACGAAAGCGAAGGCCAGAGCTAGTAGCAGCGTGAGCGGCTCTTGCGAGGGCATCGAACCTTGCGCCGCTGCCGGCTCCGCGCCGGCTTCTGTGGTCCCCTCGCCTGTCGCTTCGCCGGGCACCACCTCCG
>JBDHHL010000224.1:0-7291 GCA_039589375.1 Gemmatimonadota bacterium
GGGCGAGATCGAGATCATCGTCCTCAAAGAGGTCGTCGATGACGTGGTAGACTCTTCCCGCGAGGTGAGCGTCACCGAAGCGCGGTGGGACGATCCCGACTTCCAGGTCGGTGATCTGCTCGAGATCCCCGTTGAGTTCGCCGACTTCGGTCGAACAGCGGTGCTTGCGGCAAAACAGCGCATCATTCAGCGGGTCCGCGAGGGAGAGCGCAATCGCGTGCGTGAGGAGTTCGCCGATAAGCTTGGCGAACTGCTATCCGGCGAAGTCCAGGCGATCGAACGCGGCAAGCTTGTCGTCATGCTCAACATGCTGCGCGAGGCCGAAGCGATCATCCCGTGGCGCGAGCAGAACCCGAGGGAGCGCTTCCGTCAGGGTGAGCCTATTCGTGCGGTGCTCAAGAAGCTGGAAGAGACGCCCAAAGGTCCTCGTCTGATCCTGTCGCGGGCGGATCCCGAGTTCGTAGCGTCGCTGTTCAAACTGGAGGTGCCGGAGATCTACCAGGGGGTCGTGAAGATCATCGATATCGCGCGAGAGGCAGGGGGCCGGACCAAGATCGCTGTGGTGTCTAACGACGATTCGATCGATCCGGTGGGTGCTTGCGTCGGCCTGAAGGGCTCGCGCGTCCAGGCCGTGGTGTCCGAGATGAGCGGCGAGCGGATCGACATCGTGCCCTGGCATCCGGATCCGGAAGTCTACGCCAAACGTTCGCTAGCGCCGGCCAAGGTCGCCAAAGTAATCTCCGATACGGATCGCAAACTGATCACCGCCATCGTCGACGAGGATCAGCTCTCGCTCGCCATTGGCCGTAACGGTCAGAATGTTCGTTTGGCTTCGCAACTCATTGGCTGGCAGATTGACCTGTACTCCAGTCGCGAGTGGATGGAGCGGGGCGCCCAAACGGCTCTGTTCGGTGGTCCCGGCGAAGAAGAGGAGGGATCCTCCGATTTCTCTCTCAAAGAGCTGGACATACCGCCGGCGATTCTAGCGGCGTTGGAGGCGGCGGGATACCAGACGTTCCTGCACATCATCGATCTCGAGCGCGATGACTTTCTGAGAATCCCGGGCGTCAGCGGCGAGGAGACCGATGCGCTGATCAAGTTGATAGAGGAGTTGACCATCGTCGAGGAGCCGGCGGAACTGTCAGCAGTGGCTCCCTTCGATGCGACACCTGTCGCGAGCGGCGAGCCGGTCGCTCCTGACGAGGAAGATGAAGAGACGCAGGCCGACGCCGACGCCGTCTTGGAAGCGGCGCCCAACGCGGCACTGCAGACGGAGGGGGCGGACGACGCGCCCGATGTAGGCGTTGAGCCTGAAGTGGAGACGGTAGCAGCGGCCGCCGTCGAGTTCGCCGAGGATCCGCAAGAGGCATCGGCGCCGGAGGAAGGCGGCGTCCCGGAGGCAAATGCCCTTGCGGACAGTGAAGCGCCCGAGCGAGAAGATTGACGCGGAAGACCGCTTGCTGAAAGGGCTTGGGCTGGCGGCTCGGGCAGGCTGTTTGCGGATTGGCACGGAAGCGGCCTCGCGGGCGGTACGTAAGGGGCAGGCGGTGGCAGTAGTGATCGCCGGAGATGCTCCAGACTACGTGCACAGACAGCTCGGTGGTCTGGCGAGCGGACGGTCACTACCGTACCGGACAATTCTGAATGGTGATGCGCTGGGTGGCGCCGTTGGCCGCGCGCGTGTCGTAGCGTTGGCGATCACCGACGAGTCGTTGGGTCGCCGAGTACTGGAGCTAGCTGAAGCAGTGAAGGGCTAAGCGACAGGAGGGGTTGGAACCGTTGGCGAAAATGCGGGTCTACGAGCTGGCTAGGGAATTCGAGACGACGAGCGAGGGCGTGATCCTCATGCTCCGGGAGATGGATATCCCGGTCCGTAGCCACATGTCGACGCTGGACGAGGGGCAGGTCGCCCGGGCTCGCACGCGCCTGGAGCGTGAGAAGCGGAAGGTGCCGGCCAAGTCGGCGAAGGGTGACGCCGAGACCCGTCGTCGTCGTCGTCGTCGCGTGGTTGAGAAGCCTCTCGAAGCCGTCGAAGTGGCCACGACGCTGCCGGAAGAAGAAGCCGTCGTGACTTTGGTCGGGGCCGAGGAGCCGGTAGAGGTCTGGGTGGAGCCTGCTACCGAGGTAGCTGCCGCGCCGGAAGAGGAACTGGCCCCCGCCGCGGTGGCGGAGCCCGTCGCGGAAGAGGCCGCGCCGCTCGAGCCAGAGGTTGACGTCGTTCCGGAGGTCGAGCCGATCGCGGCTGAGGCAGCACCCGTCGAGGTGGCGCCGGAAGAGGAGGCGGTCGCACCGGAAGCTGCGAGCGTCGAGCCGCCGGTGGCCGCTCCAGAAGAGGTGCCCACATTCGCTGACGAGGTGGAGGAAGTGGCCGCCGAGGCGATCGAGGAGATTGCCGAGAAAGTCGCGCCGAAGCCGCTGCCGGTCCCGGTGGTTCCGCTTGCTCCTAAGGAAGCCGAAGCGCCACCGCCTACGTCCAAGACTCCGGCGGGCGTGGTTCGAATACAGGCGGAAGGCTACACGCTAGACGGGCGACGCCGGCGCCGGGCCCGCAAGAAGAAGAAGCGTACGCGGGTCGATCAGCAGGCAGTGCAAGCGAACATCCGTCGAACGCTCGCCAAGATGGAGAGTGGCGGGCCGGCGCGACGTAGGCGTCGGGACGTTTCCGAGGAGCGCGAGCGAGAGGCGGCTGAGGCCCTGCGGCTGGCGGAGGAGGAACGCACTACGGTCCGCGTGGCCGAGTTTCTCACCGTTGCCGAGTTGGCCGACCTCGTCGGAGCCGCGGTCAGCGAGATCATCACCTCTGCGTTCAAGAACCTGAACATGATGGTCACCATCAATCAGAGGCTCGACTTCGACCAGATCGACCTGATCACGGCAGAGCTTGGCTACAAGGCGGTCCGAGAGGACGAGTATGATGCCGATGTGGCCGAGGACGTACAGGAGGCCGATCCGGATCGTCTGACCGCGCGGCCACCTGTCGTGACGGTCATGGGTCACGTCGATCATGGGAAGACGTCGTTGCTCGACCATATTCGCAAGACGAACGTGATTGCCGGCGAGGCTGGAGGCATCACCCAGCACGTGGGAGCCTACTTGGTCGATGTAGGCAGCGATCGGGACATCACGTTCCTCGACACGCCCGGCCACGCCGCGTTCACCGCGATGCGCGCTCGCGGCGCTGACGTGACGGACATTGTGATCCTGGTCGTCGCAGCGGACGACGGTGTGATGCCTCAGACGAAGGAGGCGATCAGCCACGCCAAGAACGCCGGCAAACCGATCATCGTCGCTGTGAACAAGGTCGACCTGCCGACCGCCAATCCTACTCGTGTCAAACAGGAGCTGCTCGAGCACGAGGTCGTGATCGAGGACTTCGGCGGCGAAGTACTGAGCGCCGAAATCTCGGCCAAGTCCGGTGTTGGTATCCAAGACCTTCTGGACAAGGTCCTGCTGCAGGCGGAGATGCTCGAACTGGAGGCAGATCCGGATCTGCAAGCCAGGGGCAGCATCATCGAGGCTGAGCTCGATCGCGGCATGGGCCCGGTTGCCACCGTCCTGATCACCGACGGGACTCTGTCGGTTGGAGATGGTTTCGTCTGTGGCGTGCGTGCCGGCCGGGTCCGAGCGCTGCTCGATGAACGTGGACACAACGTTGAGCTCGCCGAGCCCGGGATGCCGGTTCGGGTTCTCGGCTTCGAGGGTGTTCCGCAGGCGGGCGACAACCTGATTGTGCTGGAATACGAGCGCGCCCGGGAAATCACCGGTAAGCGGCAGCAGATCGAGCGTGAGAAGGAAATCCGCCGCAGGAGTCAGGTGAGTCGGCTGGAGGACGTTTTCCAGGCGGTCCAGGCCGGTACAACCCAGCTCAAGCTCGTCATCAAGGGTGACACCGACGGATCGGTCCAGGCTCTGGGGGACGAACTGGAACGCCTGTCAACCGACGAGGTCGAAGTGAGGGTCATCCACCGCGCGGTAGGTGCCGTCAACGAGTCCGATGTCCTGCTTGCCCAGACTTCCGACGCGATCATCATTGGCTTCCATGTCAGACCCGATCGCAAAGCGCGCGAGGTGGCGGAGCGCGAAGGGGTCGATATTCGCTCCTACCGGGTCATCTACGAGGCGGCTGAGGAAGTCAGAGCGGCGCTGGAAGGAATGTTGGCGCCGGAGGAGAGGGAAGTCATCCTCGGCGCGGCCGAGGTGCGGCAATTGTTCAGAGTGCCCAGAGTCGGTACGGTGGCCGGCTGCTACGTGTCCGAGGGTACGATCGAGAGGAACGCTCCGATCCGGGTGCTACGGGATCACGTTGTGATCTACGAGGGCAGGCTCGCCAACCTCAAGCGATTCAAGGAAGATGTGAAGGAAGTCAAGGCGGGCTACGAGTGCGGCATGTCGGTTGAGAACTTCAACGACGTTAAGGTGGGTGATTTTCTCGAATCGTTCCGGGTGGAGCACATCGCTCGCACGCTCGACGGTGGAGTCGGGGCGCCGGCAGGCGCCGGAGGCGACACCTAGCTGGCAGGCCGGGCGTTGGCTGCGGACGCGGCTTGCCCGATCGTTGTGGTTGGACCTTGACTAGAAGCACACGAGATCTTCCAACATGGTTGTTGGCGTGGTCGCTTGGGAGTTGCACCTAGCCGGGTGTGCTTCCTTGAAGGAGAAGCGAGCGATACTGAGGAGCCTCAAGGACCGTCTGCGAGGCCGTCACAATATCTCCATCGCGGAGACCGACCATCAGAATACCTGGCAGCGCGCTGAATTGAGCGTTGCGACCGTTTCGTCGGACCGCCGCCGGGCTCAGGAAGTGTTGAGCCGGGTCGATTCGGTCGTCGAGTCAGATGCCCGCGTCCGCATCATCGACAGCACGACGATCTTCTACTGAGCGAGCCGCTCGCAAGGCCTGCAACGGTCGGATGTCGCGGGCTCGTCGTTCTACAGCGCCTGCCGCAACATTGTCAACAGAGAATGGCTAAAGAGTACGCGCGAACAAAGAGGGTCGCGCAACTGCTGAAAGAGGAGATCGCCCGCTTACTCCAGCGGGAAGTGAAAGACGTCCGGATCGGTACGGTGACGGTGACCGACGTTGATGTCACGTCCGATCTCAAGTACGCCGATGTCTACGTCTATGTGCTCGGCGATGAAGATCGCCGAGCGGAGGCGCTTGAAGGCCTGAGAAGTGCGGCGGGATTCATGCGGTCACGCTTGGGTCGCGAGTTGCGGATTCGCCGCTCACCCGAGCTCCGCTTCGTCATGGACCGCACACAAGACCAGGCGGCTCGGATTCATCAACTTCTCTCTGAGGTGGGTCCCATCGAGCAACCCGACGAGGGCGAGGATGAGCGGTGACCCCGCCGGGCTACTCTTGATAGACAAACCTGAAGGCCCTACATCGCACGACGTGGTCGATTCGGTGCGGCGGGCCGTCGGGATTCGGCGGATCGGTCACACCGGCACGCTGGATCCGTTCGCCAGCGGCCTTCTGCTTCTCTGCGTCGGCTGGGCTACACGACTGGCCGAGTACCTGACGGCGCTTCCCAAGGTCTACCGCGGCGTGATACGGCTCGGTGTGCGTACGGACACGGACGATCGGACTGGTGCGGTCATCGAGACAAGCGACGGCTGGCGGCAGCTCGATCATGCCCGGATCGGGCTGGCCCTCGAAGGGCAGGTCGGCGAGGTCGAACAGGTCCCACCGGCCTTCTCCGCGAAGAAAGTCGCCGGCCAGCGCGCCTACTCGGTAACGCGTGGGGGCGGCACGCCGGCCTTACGACCACAACGCGTTACGATTCGGCGCCTAAGCCTCCGCGACCTCTCGCCGCCCGACCTGACAGTGGAGCTCGAGTGCACCAGCGGCACGTATGTGAGGGCCGTGGCGCGAGACGTGGGCTCGGCCCTGGGCGTCGGCGGTCACCTGAAAAGCTTGCGACGCCTACGCGTCGGCGCCTTCAGCGTCGAGCAGGCGCTGCGGCCGGATACGGACGCGAAGGACTTCATTCAGAGTCTTCAGCCCCCAGAGACGGCCGTCGTTCATCTCCACCGCGTCGATCTCGATCGCGACTCGGCAAGGGCTTGCGCCGACGGTCGGCCCGTTGATTGGGAGGGTGAGGACGCCCCAGGCCCAGCGGCCGCCCATCTGGATGGGAGGCTGGTGGCCATAGGAGAGACTCGGGACGGCCAGTGGTGGCCGAGGAAGGTATTCCCCGAATCGCTCGGCCTGCGGAGCGAGATGAAATGAGTGGTCCGCAGCGGAGCGTTCAGCTTCACGGCCTGACACCGCGAGCGAACGGCGCCTGTATCACGGTTGGCACCTTCGATGGGGTCCACCGCGGCCACTGGGCCGTGCTGAGCCGGTTGCGCGATGTGGCTGAGGCGCAAGGCCTTTCGAGCCTCCTGGTGACCTTCGATCCCCACCCGCTGAAAATTCTGCGCCCGGAGGCGGCTCCACCCCTGTTGACCACGTCCAACGAGAAGAAGGAAATCCTCACACTCTCCGGACTAGACTACGCCGTCTTCCTGAACTTCACTCGATCGCTGTCACTCTACATGCCCGAAGAGTTCGTGCGCGATGTGTTGGTGGCGCGGTTCGGTCTGAGGTACTTGGTCGTCGGCTACGACCACGGTTTTGGGCGTGGCAGGAGCGGTGATGCGGAGATGATGAGGGCTATCGGGAAGCGCTATGGCTTCGACGTCGAGGTGGTTGGGCCGGTCCTGATGAACGGCGACGAGATCTCTTCCAGCCGCCTGCGGCGAGCGGTTCGGGACGGTGACGTGGAGCGGGCGGCCCGCGGCCTGGGGCGGCCGTACTCCTTGACCGGCGTCGTCGTCCACGGCGAGGGGCGTGGCCGGACGCTCGGCTTCGCGACAGCTAACGTGAGCACGGGCCAGGGCGACAAACTCCTGCCGCGAGAGGGGATCTACGCGGTGCGTGCCGCGCTGAGGTCCCATCAGGGGCCGGGCCTGCTCCATCTGGGCCCACGGCCGACGTTCCGTGGTTCGCCGCCGTCGGTCGAGCTGCACCTGCTCGACTTTCAGGCCGATCTTTATGGTGAGCTGGTCAGGGTCGAGTTCCTGACCCGACTCAGGGACATCAAGCCGTTCGGCTCCGCCGCCGAATTGGTCGAGCAAATGAAGCGCGACTGCGAGGCCGCCGTGGAGTACTTCGGCCGGGAGTAGGCGCCCCTACGCCTTTACATGGAGGGCGGCTCGAAATAAGTTTCGAGTCTTTGCAAATACACGATTGGGCCGTTTCAGAGCAAGCCAGAGAGTGGCGACAGAATGGTAATGCCGACGGAAG
>JBDHHL010000225.1:0-7268 GCA_039589375.1 Gemmatimonadota bacterium
CGTCTCTCAAGCTTGAATCGGCGTTAAGTAGTCCCTCCAGTTCCCGGCGCTCCCTCGCGGTCAGTTCCCCGTCCAGCGCGCTCATGAGCAGCTGGCGGACCCGCTCATCGCCAGGAACTGCTTCCCTCTCGCTCACGATCCTTCTCCCAAATGCTCAGCCAGGTCCTTGCGGGCATAATAGAGACGCGACATAACCGTCCCGATCGGCACGTTCAGTAGCTCCGCGATCTCGCGATAGCGCAGTCCCTCGAATTCCTTCAGTACGAGCACCTCGCGCTCGCGCTCCGGCAGCTTCTCGATCGCCGCCTGGACCTTGGCACGCAGCTCGGCCCGCTCGGCGCTCTTGGCCGGATCACTCTGCGCGGCCCGCACACCAGCTTCCTGCACCAACCATGGCGTCGCCTCGTCCAGGCGACGGCGGCGAGTGCTACGATCGCGAAGGAAGTTGAAGCACAGCCTCCGCACGATCTGGTAGAGCCAGGCATAGAAGGGGCGATCCGGATCGAGTGAAGCCCGGGCGCGGAACGCCCGAGCGAATGCCTCCTGGGACAGATCGAGCGCATCCTCGTGCGAGCCGATCAACCCCAGAGCAGCGTAGTAGGCGCGCTGCATGTAGCGGTTCACGAGTTCGCCAAAGGCGTGTCGATCTCCAGAGCGGGCCCGCGCCACCAGGGCCCGCTCGCTTTCTATACGCTCCTCCGCCAACGCAATCTCCACAACGGCCTCCAGCCGCTGGCTTCCGTACTAGCATACACGCCAGGGCTGCGTTTATTCATCGATCCCACGCCTTGCCAAGAAGTGACGCACCTCGTGAGCCATCGCCTTGAACAGCGCGGTCTCGCGCTCGTCGAGATCCGCTCGCGCTACCACTTCTCGTACGGTGCGCATGATCGGCGTCACTCTGTGCGACTTGAAGAACTCGATCGCGTGCAGCGACGCCTCGACTTCCTTGAACAGCGCCTCCAGTTCTCCGCGGCTGGCGCGCAAGCTCCCGCGTCGCGGATCCTTGAAAGGCAGTTCGACGTCCGTCGCCATCCAAATCTCGTAGGCCAGGACCAGTACCGCCTGCGCCAGATTCAGGCTCGAGTGCTCCGGATCGGTAGGTATCACCACCACCCGGTCACATAGATCGAGTTCCTCGTTGCTCAACCCTCGATCCTCTCGCCCAAAGACCAACGAAACTTCCTGCCCGGAGCGCGCGGCCTCCAGCACTTCGCCCGCGGCCTCGCGAGGGCGGCGGTAGTTGCGTCGCGCGGCACGCCCGCGGGCCGTCGTACCGACGACCAGGCGCGACCCGGCTAGCGCCTCGTCGAGCCGATCGAAAAGCTCGGCCGATTCGATCACATCCAGCCCGGTGTGGGCGACACCTTCTATCCGGTAGGGGTTGAACTCAGCCGGCTGAACGAGGCGGAGCCGGCCAAGGCCCATGTTCTTCATCGCCCTCACAACGGCACCGATGTTCACCGGATCCTTGGGCTGGTTGAGTACCACGGTCAGGCGCCGCAGCGCTTCCGTTGCCATGATGCCTGCTGTGCGTTAGTTGTGGTCTTAGTGCGCCGGCAGGCCCAGCCCGGCCGGCACAAGGCGCCGAGCGCGCCCCATGCGATAATAGGCCATCGCGCCCGGAACGAGTAGAACCGACCGCCGAACCCGGCAGAATGGGAGAGGTCCGAGCAGCATGCCAACAGTCAAATGTACCCGGTGCAGCCAGGAGCGGCCGCGGGTCGAAGCGCCGCCCTTCAAGGACCTTTTGGGCGAGAGAATTCACCAGAACATATGTCAGGCATGCTGGGACGAATGGCTTCAGCGACAGATGCAGCTGATCAACCACTACGCCCTCGACGTGCGCACGGCCGAAGCCCGCGAATTCCTCCGCCGGAACGTGGAGGCTTTCCTGTTTGGGCAGGGGGCAGGCAACGAGATCGACAGCAGCCAGGAAGGCAAGATCAGCTGGTAAAGTCACTCGCCCTTATTGCCTGGCGGCCCCCGACTTGTCTTCCGCTGGCCGGAAGAGCGATGTGCCAAAGCGCTCCACCCCGTAGGCCGAGATCTCGCGCCGACCATCCTCAGAAGTGAGCCAATTGGCGAATGCCTCGGCAGCCTCGATTTCCCGGGCGCCCGACACCACGATCACATGGTAAACATTGAGAAGCCGCGGGTCACCCTCCGCGATGACTTCAAGATCGAGTGTTTCCCGCAGGTTCATGTAGGTCGCGCGGTCGCACAACGCGTACGAGCCGAGGTCCGAGGCTGCCCGCAAGACCGCCGCCATACCTTCACCCGCCTCTCGATAACCTGACCCGCCAGGCGACAGCCCCGCCTCGGCCCAGAGTTCTAGTTCCTTGCGATGCGTGCCGGAATCGTCACCCCGTGAAAGGAACGGCGCTTCCGCTTCCGCGATGCGCGCCAGAGCGACAGCGGCGTCCGCGAGGCCCCGGACGCCAGCGGGGTCAGACTCCGGCCCCACCAACACGAAGACGTTCTCCATGACCCGCCGCCGGCTCAGGCCTCGCCCGCTCTCCAGGAACCGCTCTTCAGCTCGAGGCGAGTGGCTGAGCAGGGCATCCAGATCGCCGCGCGCAGCGAGGGCCAAGAGCTCGCCGCTGCCGCCGGCGACGAACCTCACCCGATACTCGGGATGGCTGCTCTCGAAGACAGGCAGCAGCGCATCGAGCAGTCCCGAGTCTTCAACCGTCGTGGGGATACCAAGGGTCAGCGTCGTCCGACCGTCACTCTGGCACCCGTTCCCGCTGAGAACGAGAACGAGCGATATGACGCACACACGTGAAGGAACGTTGAGCACCAGAAGCATCCCACCATTTGCGGCGTTTCGTAGGCCGCCCCAATTTGCCAGCTAGCCCAACGCAAGTTAGCACCCCGGAACCCGAGGAGGACACCTATGCACAGCGGCGGGGCAGCGGCCGCGGCGGCGATCGCTCAAGCCACCAAGGCTTCGGGTGCGATCGTCCGCATGGAGCCGAATGAATTCCTGCAGATCCTTTACCGAGCCGACGAACCGCTGGTCGTCGTCGCCAGGTCCAAGATCTTCGGGAAGATCAGCTACAAGTACATCACCAGCTACAAAGGACTTGCCTTCTATACAAAATCCTCGTCGCAATTGCAGATGGGCAGTGGCGCGGTGGTGGTGAGCGCGAAGAACATCTGGATTCCCCAGTAGTATCCAATAGCGGAGACGGGGCGCGATGCGATTCCAGCGAACGTTTTCCGGAGCGCCGTGGGAAGGGCGCGTCGGCTACTGCCGCGCGCTCCGCGCCGGCTCCCACATATTCGTCACCGGCACAGCGCCCGTTGCCGAAGACGGCGGTGTCTTCGCCCCCGGCGACGCGTACGCGCAGGCTGGACGTTGCTTCGAAATCATCCGGCTGGCTCTCGAGAACCTGGACGCCGATCTCTCGTGCGTCGTGCGCACGCGCATGTTCGTGACCGACATCGCCCGCTGGGAAGAGTTCGGCAGAGCTCACGCGGAGTTCTTCGGCGATCATCCACCGGCGACATCGATGGTCGAGGTGAAAGGCCTCATCGACCCTGACATGCTGATCGAAGTCGAGGCAGACGCCGTTTGCCCAGACGTTGAAGCCAGCAACTCCTGAGCGGCCAGGCTCGGCTAGGTGCCGAGCTCGGCCTTGAAGAACGCTACAGTGCGCGGCCAGGCCTGCTCCGTCGCGTGCAAGTTGGCGCCATCCCTGCCACTCTGCTGACGCAGAAAACCGTGACCTGCACCGTCGTATATCTCATACAGGTAGCGCTTACCGAGGCGTTGCATCTCCTCGTCCGCCGGCGCGATCGTGGCGTTCACCCGCGCGTCGTCGCCGCCGTACAGGCCGAGAACCGGAGCCTCGATATTTTCGAGTGCCTCGCTCGCGGGCGCTGATCCATAGTAAACGACCGCCGCGCCGAGTTTCGGCTGCGCCGCTGCGTAAGCGAAGCTGGTGGAGCCGCCCCAGCAGAAGCCTACGGAGCCGAACTCGGAGCGCGCCGCCGGCAGCGAAGTGGCATACTTCACCGCGGCGTTCAGTCGCCGCACTACTTCACCGTCAGGGCTGCGGTCCAACTCACGCACAAGCCGAACCGCGCCCTGCCGGTCAACCGAGTCCGTTCCACCACCGCCGGGACCTTTTCCGCTGAGCAGATCGGGGGCGATGGCGATGAAACCGGCCGCCGCCAACTGGTCCGCTACGCCGCGTATCCAGTCGGTGAGACCGTAGATCTCGTGGATGACTACGACCACTGGCGCTTTGTCGCTGCGTTCCGGGTAAACTGCCCAGGCTGTCACCGAGTCGCCCGCACCGGCGTCGTACTTAACCCACTCGCCGTGCCGGGGCGACGCGTCCAGCCGCGCCAGTGCACCTTCGTTGTCGGCCGGCAGTTCTTGTGTTGCCGCCGGCGCCGCACACACGACAATTGCGGCGGCAACCGCCACTACAGTTGTCAATCGCCTCTTTTGCACAGTTCCTCCTGATGGTTGGGGTCTGGACCCTGATCGCCGGGCCCAGGGGCTTCCAAGAGACAAAAGCACGCGTCCTCCTGCCTAGGGCAGGTACTTCTTGGGAATCGGCTTCTCCGGCGTCTCCGCTTCCCAATAGATCGTGACGATCCACCACCGCTGTCCGTCGTTCATTAGCTGGAAGCTGTTGATGCCGCGGGAGAATGGCTCGGGATCGTCAGCGTTGTTGAGCGACTCGTAAGTACTGAAAGCGTGGGCCACGTACTCGAACCGCTCGGTCCGCCGGGTAAGCTCTTGCTCGAAGAACCCGTTCTGCTCGAAGTAGCCCCCGGCTCGCTGAATGTAGTCCTCCAGGTCCATCGCCCGCTTCCCGAACTGGCCATCCGCGCCCATCCCGACGGAGATGAGCCTCGCTTCGGGAATGAACAGAGAGCGCATGCGATCCCAATCACGGGCGCCAGCCGGGCCCGAAATAACATCGTAGACGGCACCGATTATCGCGTCGATGGACTCGACATCGGTTGGGTCTGCCTTCGGAGCCGGGGGAGCTGAAACTCCCTGCCCCACCGCAGTCGGTGGCGCCAGTACGCCGAACAGCAGCACTACCGCCATGGGTCGAACCAGTTTCATCATGCGTTACCGCACCTCCCAAACGAAGACTGAGGAACTCGAAGGGACCGGCCCACGGTTCCTATCCCTGCCCTCACTCGAATTGGCGAATTTGCGACGCTTACCCGCGGGGCCAGCTTCGGTTCCAGCGCCAGCGGCGAAACCAGCAACCTGCACCTCTGCCCCACCAGGTCAACCCGACCTCCCCGCGCCGCCACGACCCACGAAAGGGCGATCCAGCCAAGCAAAGCGGACCGCCCATGGGTCGAGATCGAGGGTCGGACTCGATTCACTTGTCTTCCCTTGCCGCCACTGACTTGCCCCCCGAGTGCCTTCCAAACCACTTCATGAGGTACAGTTGCGTACGCATGAAGTTCGAGGGTTTCGATCCGGTCCCGTGGTATTCGGCGTTGAATCGAATCATCGCCGTCGGAACACCCAGCGCCTTGAGCGCCTGATAGAATTCCTCCGTCTGGCCCATCGGGGTACGCAGGTCGAGCTCGCCGGTCATGAGCAGCGTCGGCGTCGTGACATTCTCAACGTGCATCAACGGCGAATGCTCGAGCCACTTGTCCGGGTTGTCCCAGAAGTAGCCGTAGAAGCGGTGATAGCCCCAGTTCGTGATGTCCGCGTTCCCGGCGAAACTGATCCAGTTGATGACCGGCGCCCGAACGGCCGCTGCAGCGAACCGGTCCGTGTGACCGACGATCCAGCTCGATAGCACACCGCCTCCGCTGACCCCAGTCGCGAACATGCTCTCCGTATCCACGTAGCCGCGCTCGACTATCGCATCGACGCCGGCCATCAGGTCTTCATAATCGACGCTCGGATACGCGTCGTCGATCGCGTTGCCGAATTCGGTGCCGTACCCGGTGCTCCCTCGCGGGTTCGTGTACAGCACGAGATAGCCGTTGGCGGCGAGGTTCTGGAAGGAGTAGTTGAACGCGACGTTGTACATGGCGTGAGGGCCGCCATGGATATGCAGGATCAGCGGATATTCCCTCGCCGGATCGAATGACGGCGGCTTGACCAGCCCACCTTGCACGCGCGTGCCGTCCGCCGAGTTGTACCAGACTTCCTCCACCTCGCCCAGCCGCTTGTCCATCAACAGATCTTCGTTGACGGAGGTTAGGCGCGTGATCCGCTGCGGTCGGCGCAGATCCACGGTGACGACGTCGCCGGGCTCGTGGAATGATCGGCTCACCCCCGCCGCGGTGTTTCCAGCTATCGAGTTGAGGGACAGCACGTGCACGCCTTCCGTCACTCGACGTACGTCGCCGCCGGTCGAGGCGTAGTAGATGTTCTGGGTCCCGCGATCGCCCACCGTGAAGTACACGCCATTCCCATCGCGCGCCCAGTGGAGGCTTTGCGGATCGCGATTCAGCTCCCCCGAGATCTGCGACATACCGTTGCCGTCGATCCCGATCACGTACAGGTCCGACGCCTTGTACGTCTGCTCCGTCCACTCGAAACCGGTGAAGGCGATCTTCTGCCCATCCGGCGAAACGACGGGACCCGACCACGGACCTTTATCGCTGGTGATCTGTCTAATCTCGCGTGTATCGACGTCGATCGCGTAGACATGGGACTCGCGATAGCGCAGATCCCAATTCTCCTCCATGAGTCCATCAAAGACGATTGCCTTCCCGTCCGGAGTCCAGTCGTACCCGACGCCAAGTGGAATCCCGTACGTCCGCGCGCCGACGTTCCACTCACCCCGAGTAAGCTGCCTGGGCGTTCCAGCGTCCGCCGATACTACGAACAGGTGCGTGTAACCATCCTCGAGAAAACCCCTGCGGTCGGCCCGGTAATGCATGCGTTCTACGATGCGCGGAGGCTTGGTCCACTTCGCACCCTCGGGCGCGGCGGGAACATCGATACTCCACTCTTTCTTCGGCTTGGCGGGTACAATCATCGTGAATGAGATCGACTGACCGTCGGGCGACCACTTGATGTTACCGGGCGCTTTCGTGACGCGTGTCACTTGTGATATCGCACCCTCGGCATCCATCCAACGAACGAAGATCTGTGTCCCCTCGGGCTCACCCTGGGCCACGTAGGCGATCCGCGTCCCGTCCGGTGCCCAGCGCGCGCCAGCACCCTTCACCAGAAAGCGATTCTTCGACCCATCGGCGTTCATGATCCATAGGTCCGACTGCCACGTGTCCTCTAGCTTGTTCACCCAGCTGCGTGT